>CAZXWM010000066.1:11711-14055 GCA_964644215.1 uncultured Phormidium sp. | reverse complement strand
CGAACCGCCCCCAGCCATGAGCGGGGCCACCCCCCGACTCGATGAATCCTTCGAGCGTTGGCAAGAGCGCATTAGCCTCATTCCCAACTCCCTACGGCGCAACCTGCTCACTCCCTATCGTGGTCTCAGTTCCGCCCTAGTGCGATCGCTGTGCGCCCGGGCCAACCTCGACCCCGAAACCCCCACCAACCAACTCTCAGATACCGATTGGCAGCGCCTCTTTGAAAGTTGGCAACAGTGGCTAACAATTCTCGAAACTCAAAACTTCCAACCCGGCTGGACCGAAAGCGGCTACAGTGTCCTCGGTTGGGACGCACACACCCCCGTTGACAACGTTCAGGGTCTAATTGACCGCTACTATCGCGATCGCCTCAACCAACAACTGTTCCAACAACTACGCCATCAACTGAGCCAAAAACTCAGCCAAACCCTAAAAAAACTGCAAACCAAGCGGCAAACCTTCCTCGACAAACTGCAACAGTCCGACGACGCCGACCAACAGCGGCAACAAGCCGATCTGCTCATGGCCCATCTGCAAGACTGGACCCCAGGCCTAAACGAAATAACCCTAGCCGACTTTGAAACCGGCGACCCCATCACCATCCCCCTAGACCCCGAAAAAAATGCCGTTAGCAACGCCCAGGCGCTCTATAAACAGCATCAAAAACTCAAACGAGCCAAACAAGCCGTTCAGCCGCTTTTAAGCGCCACAGAAGCCGAAATAAGCTACCTGCAACAAGTTGAAGCCGCCCTCGACCAACTCGGTCCCTATCAGCAGCCCGACGACCTCAGCGCCCTCGAAGACATCCGCGACGAACTCGTCGAGCAAGACTATCTCAGCTCCCCCCAACATCGCCCCCAGCGAGAGAGCGCCCCTGACCCCTTCCATCACTTTCAAACCCCCAGCGGTCTAGAGATCCTCGTCGGTCGCAACAACCGCCAAAACGACCAACTCTCCTTCCGCATCGCCACTGAATACGACCTCTGGTTCCACACCCAAGAAATCCCTGGGAGTCATGTGCTGCTGCGACTTCCCCCCGGAACCAATCCTGACCCGAAAGACCTCCAGTTTGCGGCTGACATTGCCGCCTACCATAGCCGTGCCAGAGATAGCGACGCCGCCCCTGTGGTCTACGCCGAACCCAAATATGTCTATAAGCCCAAAGGAGCCAAACCCGGCATGGCTATCTATAAGCACGAAACTATCCTCTGGGGCAAGCCCGGAGAGGTCGAACCCTTGATTGACGCGAAAAAAGCTGGTGACAAGATTTGAACTTGCGACCGGCTGATTACAAATCAGCTGCTCTACCACTGAGCTACACCAGCACAAAACTTATTATACCCATTATTGTACCCAGGTTTTCTCAAAAAACCAGAAAAAAACTAGGGGAATTGTCCGGAATCCACCCCGCACCCCTTGCCCCTAGTTCAAGTCCCGGTTAGCTCATGGCAACAGGGCTGGGATTTCGTTAATCCTCAAAACTGTTGCAAATACTGTTCGAGATCTTCGAGGACTTGGGTCAAATCTACCTCCGTGGTTAAGCGAATCCGCTCATCTCGGACCGTCAGCAGGATTTTGGCCGCAAAGGGACTGGCCCAAATGTTGGGATTACAGAAGACTTCAAGAAACACCGGACCTTGATACCGGTACTCCATGGTTTTTTGGGGAGTTGGCCGCTGTGACCCCCCAGCCGGGTTTGTTGCCACGGCTTTGAGTCGCCCGAGTAACTCCTGTAAGGCCCCTTGTAGATCCTGGGCGGCCTCCTTGGAAAAGCTCAGGGAAACAGACCCGTCACCGAAGTTTAGATTGAGTTGAGAATTGGACATCCCTTGATTCAGCTTGAATGTGCTATATCATGTTAGTCATCTACAGGGAAGTTGGCGTTGCAGCTTTGACTCGGCGCTCTTTCAATTCAGCAGGCTTAAAACGAGAGAACTTCCCAAGTTAAGGGTCTTTGGTTGTGCGTTTGCCTCAATTCGTCCGATAATAGAGTTAATCAGGTTGTCGTACCGTCTTCGGTGTGCTGTCATTGGCGATATTTTCCATGATTCGCCCGAACTCTCGTACAATTGGTTTGATTCAGGTTTAAGACAAGCAAGTGTGGTCATGGCTCCCGCCAAAATTCTGGTCGTTGATGACGATATCGCAGTTCGGAATTTAATCCACCGCTTCTTAAGTAAGCAGGAGGACTATGTCGTGGAAGCCGCCGAGGATGGCAAAACTGCCATTGCCCTCTTTGAACGGCTCAACCCGAACTTAGTCATTCTCGATGTGAATTTGCCCGACACGACAGGCTATCAGCTCTGTCAGGAAATGCAAGGACGCACGGGGGTCTATATTATG
>CAZXWM010000066.1:0-11701 GCA_964644215.1 uncultured Phormidium sp. | reverse complement strand
TGATGTTGTCCGTGGATTTGAGAAAGGAGCAGATGATTATTTAACCAAACCCTTTAGCTTAGCTGAGTTAGGGGCGAGGGTGGCAGCGGTGTTAAAACGACAGCGTAGTGTCGCGCCCACGCCTCAAAATGGCATTGTTTTGGGAGATTTGTTAATTGATCCCGGCAGCCGTGAGGTGACCTTAGGCAATGATCCTATTCTTTTGACGGCTCTGGAGTTTGATTTGCTACATTTCTTGGCCCGCAACCCAGGTCGGGTTTGGCGGCGTTCGGAATTGCTCCAGGAGGTTTGGGATTACGATTATGTTGGAGATCAACGGGTGGTTGATGTTCATATTGGACAAATCCGCCGCAAAATTGAAGGGGATTCCAATCAACCCTCGATGATTCAGACCGTGCGCGGTGTGGGGTATAAATTTGAGGCCTCTGTTAAGATTCAGGACAGTAGTAGTTAGCTTGGGTAGCTCAGGATAGTCTACCAAGACTAGACAGTTCAAAGGGGACAGTAATAGATGCCAAAATGTTCAGTGCATAAACTTTGTGACTTTTAATAATGTCCTATTTATTCTGTCTAACTTTTTGCAACTGATGAGGGCGATCTTATGTCTTCTGCCGAGGTCGATCTGGCTCAAGGTCCTGCTGAACAAATTTTGCGCGTGGCAATTTGGGGCAACTTAGCCTTAGCTGGGTTGGGGGTGGTTTTTGGCCTGTTGACGCGATCGCACGTCATTCTTCTCGATGGCGTCTTGTCGGGACTCAACGGTCTGATTGCCCTCATGGCCCGACAGGTTGACCGCCGCTTGGCCCAGCCAGATCCCGAACGGTTGCCCTTTGCTGATGCGGCTCTCGAACCCTTATTAGAGGTCTTGCGCGGGGCGGTCTCCTTAGTTATCTATGGATTTGCTGGACTAGCCGCGATCGCCGCTCTCGGCAGTGGTGGGCGCGTGGTGCGGGCGGTGTTTGCCCTGATCTACGGGGCGATCGCCGCCGTGGGGGGTATGGTTCTAGCCAGCTATCAAGGCCGACAACTTCAGGGACAACCGCAACGGCCAGCTCAATCCTTGTCCCTAGGGGCGGTCGATGCTCGCCATTGGTTTGTCGAAGGGGCCATGGGATTGGCGATCGCCGTCGTCTTTGGACTGGTGGTGATGGCGGGGAACCCGGAACAGTCAGTCTTGCGTTACGTCGATCCGATCGCCGTCTTAGTCGTCGTCTGGCTGTCCGTGCGAGAACCTTGGCGTTGGGCCAAACAAGGCTGGTTCGAGATGTTAGAGCGTTCAGGCGATCGCAGCCTGCAACAGCGTGTCCGTAAGCTTCTCGATCGCCCGATTCGCCTCGTCCCCCATGAAACAGAACTGCTGCGGGTAGGACGCTTTGGAGAGTTAGTTTATATTCAGCTCTATCTCATCGTCTCCCCCAGCAACGAGCTAACCCGCCAAGTGTTGGCCCACGATCGCATCCGCCAATTGATGTACGATCGCCTCAGCGAAAAATTTAGTGAACCCTTCGCCCTAGATCTGGTCATGACCAGCGATCGCCTCTGGGCCGAACGGGCCATCCGTCAGCAGCCAACAGACTCCCCACCTCCCCCCTAAAGGCTCCTAGACAACCGTAATGCCCCCCCTTGGGGATGTCGGTAACAGTTTGTTACAGTTAACTCAACGTCAGACAACTCGCGTCACAGCGTCTGACTTGTCCTCCCTGCGATCGTAACCAAGGTTTTTATGCTCCGACTCGAAAACATCAAGAAAATTTATCCCGGTGGAATTGAAGTCCTCAAAAACGTCACCTGGGAAGTCAAACCCGGCGATCGAATTGGCTTAGTAGGGGCCAACGGTGCAGGTAAATCCACCCAACTGCGTATTGTCGCCGGAGAAATCGAACCCACCGCCGGTGAAGTCGTCCGTCCCGCCAGCCTCAAAATTGCCTACCTCACCCAAGAATTTGAAGTTGAACCGAGTCGAACCGTCCGCGCCGAATTTTGGACCGTCTTTGAAGAAGCCAACCGCGTTCAACATCAACTCAACCACGTCACCGAGGCCATGGGAACCGCCGCTCCCGACGAACTCGAACAACTGATTCATGACCTCGACACCCTACAACGGCAATTTGAAGCCCTCGATGGCTATAGCCTCGAAGCCCAAATCGAGAAAATCCTGCCCGAAGTCGGCTTTAACCCCAGCGACGGCGATCGCCTCGTCAGCGACTTTAGCGGCGGTTGGCAAATGCGCATGAGTTTAGGGAAAATCCTACTACAAGACCCCGATCTACTCCTGCTTGACGAACCGACCAACCACCTCGATCTCGAAACCATCGAATGGCTCGAAACCTATCTCAAAGGCATCAACACCCCCATGGTGATTGTCTCCCACGATCGCCAATTCCTCGATCGCCTTTGCACCCAAATCGTCGAAACCGAGCGCGGCGTCTCCAACACCTATCTCGGCAACTACAGCGCCTATCTACAACAGAAATCCGAAAATCTAAACACCCTGCAATCGACCTACGAACGTCAACAGAAAGACATCGAGAAACAGCAAGCCTACATCGAACGATTCCGGGCCAGTGCAACCCGCAGTACCCAAGCCAAGAGTCGCGAAAAACAACTCGATAAAGTCGAACGCATCGATGCCCCCGTTGGCAAAGTCAAAACCCTGAAATTCAAATTCCCCGAAGCCCCTCGCAGTGGTCGCGATGTCGTCACAATCGAGGATTTAAGCTATAGCTACAACGGAGAAGACCTCCTCTTTCTTGGCGCTAACTTAGAAATCGAACGGGGCGATCGCATTGCCTTCCTCGGACCCAACGGCTCCGGTAAATCCACCCTACTACGGCTAATTATGGGCATGGAACAACCCATTGACGGCCGCGTCGAACTGGGGAAACACAATGTAATTCCCGGTTATTTTGAACAAAACCAAGCCGAAGCCCTCGACTTAAACCGTAAAGTCATTGACATTATTCATGACGAAGTTCCCACCTGGAAAAACGAAGAAGTCCGCACCCTCCTCGGACAATTCCTCTTTAGTGGCGAAACCGTATTCAAACCCGTGTCTGCCCTCAGTGGAGGTGAAAAAGCCCGCCTAGCCCTGGCCAAAATGCTCTTGCGGCCCGTCAACCTGATGGTTCTCGATGAGCCAACCAATCACTTGGATATTCCAGCAAAAGAAATGTTGGAAAATGCCTTGCTTGATTACGACGGAACCGTTTTAATTGTGTCTCACGATCGCTACTTCATCTCACAAGTTGCCAACAAAATTGTTGAAGTTCACAACGGTGAACTGTTGATGTTTAACGGCAACTACGACTACTACCTAGATAAAAAAGAAGAAGCCCATCGTAAAGCCGACCTCGAAGCCAAACGCTTGGAAAAAGAGCGCAAAGAAAAAGCCAAACGGGAGAAGAAAAAACAAAAACAGCGCGACAAAAAACTCGCCAAACTCAAATAAATCCTAAATCTCTCCAAAGGCTGCCAACTCACAATGCCAGTCAGCCAAAAAACCTCAAGACTAACCCTTAGCTGAGTCTTGAGGTTGCCTATTTTATGATACCGATTCTGACAGGGGTTCTGACCGAGGTTCTGACCCCGGTTCTTAGCTTGGGGCGATCGCCCACTCCCCGCCCCCCACAAGAGGTCAAATAAGCTAGACTAAACGTAGCATTTTACTTAGCAAGACTCGCTCACTATGACTCGTCAATGGACTTTCACTCGGCTTCGCCGGACTCTTCAGCGTGATCCCGACTCCGCCCCAGAGCCTAAACGTCCTTTCAAGCGTATAACCGCGATCGCCGCCACCTGGGCCGTCATTCAAGCCATTATTGTGAGTCCAGTGGTCGCCCAAGAGGAGAGCGATGAGTTGTCCTATAGTGAATTTATCGAACGAGTCCGCAGTGGCCAAGTTGAGCGAATCGAACTCGACCCCGCCCTGCAAACCGCCCTCGTCACCCTCCCAGGAGAAGACGAACCCCAAGAAATTCAGATTTTTGAAGACAACCCTGACCTAATGCGGCTGCTGCGTAACAATCCCGACATCGAAGTCGAAATCAACCCCACTCCAGACAATAGCGCCGCCGCCGGGATGCTGGTACAACTGATGATTATTTTCCTCCTGATTGGCGGCTTAATGCTCATCATCCGCCGTTCGAGTCAATCGGGAAATAACGCCCTCAGTTTCGGCAAATCCCGCGCTCGCTTCCATATGGAATCCAAAACCGGCGTCGTCTTTGATGATGTCGCCGGGATTGAGGAAGCCAAAGAAGAACTCCAAGAAGTCGTCACCTTCCTCAAACAGCCCGAAAAATTTAGCGCTATCGGTGCGCGTATTCCCCGAGGCTTATTATTAGTCGGCGCCCCTGGAACCGGGAAAACCCTCCTCGCACGCGCAATTTCAGGAGAAGCCGGTGTCCCCTTTTTCAGTATTTCTGGCTCAGAATTTGTCGAGATGTTTGTCGGAGTCGGCGCGTCTCGGGTACGAGATTTATTCGGCAAAGCCAAAGAAAATGCCCCCTGTCTCATCTTCATCGATGAAATCGACGCCGTGGGTCGTAAGCGGGGAACCGGGATTGGCGGCGGCAATGATGAACGAGAACAAACCCTAAACCAACTGTTGACCGAGATGGATGGCTTTGAGGGCAACAGCGGCGTGATTGTGATTGCAGCCACCAACCGCCCTGATGTCCTCGATTCCGCCCTTTTGCGTCCCGGACGCTTTGACCGTCAGGTGAGCGTGAGTCTGCCAACCTATAACGGACGCTTGGGAATTTTGGAAGTCCACGCCCGTAACAAGAAGTTAGGAGATGACATCTCCCTAGAGAAAATTGCTCGTCGCACACCGGGATTTTCCGGCGCTGATTTAGCGAACTTACTCAATGAAGCGGCGATTCTCACGGCCCGTCGCCGTAAAGCGGCTATTGGCGAATCTGAGATTGAGGATGCCATCGATCGCATCACCATCGGCTTGAAGTTACAGCCTCTCCTCGATAGCAAGAAAAAGCGTATCATCGCCTATCACGAGGTGGGCCATGCCATGTTGATGACGCTGCTGAAAAACTCAGATCCCTTAAACAAAGTCACCATTGTGCCGCGTTCTGGAGGCGTAGGCGGCTTTGCCCAACAAACCTACAGCGAAGATATGGTCGACAGTGGGTTATACACTCGGGCTTGGCTGATTGACCGTATCATCATTACCTTGGGGGGACGGGCCGCTGAACAAGTGGTCTTTGGAGACTCGGAAGTGACCATTGGCGCGGGCAATGACCTGACGGTGGTGTCGACCCTCGCCCGCGAGATGGTGACGCTCTATGGAATGTCGGATCTCGGACCTGTGGCCTTGGAAAGTCCCAATAATCAGGTGTTTTTGGGTCGGGAGTTGATGCCGAGTTCTGACCATTCTGAAGAAATGGCCACGCAAATTGACCGTCATGTGCGATCGCTGGCCCAACGCTGTTATGAAGAAGCCTGTCGGATTCTGCGAGAAAATCGCGTTCTTATGGATTCACTGGTCGAACTCTTAATTGAAAAAGAGGAGATTGACGGCGAGGAGTTCCGACGCATCGTCGCCGAACAGGCCGAAGTACCAGAAACGGAATTGGCCAGCACCGTTGAGCCGGTGGCCTCGATTTAGGCAGGAATTAGCCGATTAGCGATCACGGTGCATGGCCCGTAACACCAACGCCGGATCGACCCAGCGATCGCCATAACGAAGCCCCCAATGGAGATGAGGACCCGTGGTGCGTCCACTCATCCCCACTCGTGCAATCCGTGCCGCTGAGGGCACCGATTGACCCTCTACAACTTGGATACCACCTCGGCGATCGATTAACGTCCGTCGACCGAGGTGAGTTTGCACCTGTCCCCCCAGGTGACAATAGATATGCTCCCAATCCCCCGACTCAATCACGAGTCCCACGCCACAGCCACTATCGTTGATGACCTCGACGACCGTTCCCCCCCACCAACTGCGGATATAACTGCCCTCGGGGGCCGCAATATCGAGGCCCGAATGAAATTCATAGCCGCGTCCACCGGTGGGGGAATGACGGAAGCCAAAGGGAGAGGTATAGGCTTGGAAGTTCTCCACCGGAAACGAGGCCCCCGTCCAGGTTTGACCCTCTAGGTTGGTGGCCATAGCCTGAGTCCGCCCGTTTAGGACAACCACCAAACCGAGCGTTATGATGGCAACTCCCAAGAGGCGATAGGGCCAATTCAGCCGTTTTAAGGGTTTAAGATCTAAGGTCAGTTTCACAGGTCTCCCATCGCCGATGACGATGTTTTGCAAGAGTAGTTGAGAAAATTGTAAAGAGTTCGGGGCCAATTGCAACGATCGCCCCGTTGCCTATTGCTAGCTTGCCTATTTCCCATGAAAAAGCCCGTGTCAACGACACAGGCCGATGGATCGAATCCAAAGTCTGAAAACTTAACGGAAACCCACAGCAGCTTGCCAGACAAACGCCAATAAGAGGAAAAACAGGGGAATCAGGGGCAGAACATCCACTAAGGGATCGAAGATTTGATAGGCTTCCGGGAGTTTGGCTAAGAACAGAGCAGCATCCATTGGGTTAAAATCCTTTTATCGCTCGATTTTTCTCATAATTCAAACAAATATTAACATAAGCCGTTGACTTGACTCAAAATGTTAACTTAAGTTAAGCGAAATCTAAAGAAAGGCTTTAGGGCGATCGCTTGAGCCAAGGGGCAAATTCCTGAGCAAAACAGCCATCGAGAATCGATTGACGAATCCGCTGCGTGAAGCGAATTAACTCGGTGATATTGTGAATCGAGAGAAGAGTGTAGGCCAAGAGTTCGCGCGATCGCACCAAATGAGACAAATACGCCCGCGAGAAGTTCTCACAGGCATAACACGGGCAATCCTCATCTAACGGCCGATAATCTCGACGAAAGCGAGCATTTTTCAGATTCCAACGTTCACCGCGCACAAACGCCGCCCCATGTCGCCCCAAGCGCGTCGGGATTACACAATCAAACAAATCAATTCCCGAGGCGATCGCCCCAGCCATCTCCCGATAAGTTCCCACCCCCATCAGATAGCGAGGTTTATGCTGCGGAAGCAGCGGCGTAGTCGCTTTGACAATCGCCTCAATCAACTCCGGCGGCTCCCCAACACTCACCCCACCAATGGCATATCCCGGCAACTCTAGCGCTTGCAGAGACGCCGCCGCCTTCGCCCGTAGATCCGGGTACACGCCCCCCTGAACAATGCCAAACAGAGCCTGCTGCTGCGCCTGAGAACTCTTAGCATGGTAGTCGATACAGCGTTTCAACCAACGTTCCGTTCGCGCCGTCGCCAACTCCACAGCCTCACGGCTGGCGGGGTAGGGAGGACATTCATCAAACGCCATGATCACATCAGCCCCCAAAGCGTTTTGAATCTCAATCGAGCGTTCGGGTGTCAGATGAATCCGCGCCCCATCCCGAGGAGAGCGAAACGTCACACCCTCCTCCGTAATCGTCCGCATCTCGCTGAGGCTAAACACCTGAAAGCCCCCCGAATCGGTTAACATGGGACCATCCCAACCCATAAACCGATGTAAGCCCCCCGCTTCAGCCACAATGTCTTCTCCCGGCTGTAAATGGAGATGATAGGTATTGGCTAGAACCATCTGAGCACCAGTTCCCTGAAGCTGATCTGGGGTTAGGGTTTTGACATTAGCCAGAGTTCCCACCGGCATGAAGCGTGGCGTTTCAACGATGCCGTGCGGGGTTTCAAACACCCCAGCTCTGGCTCCGGTGTCCGGGCAGATGGCCTGGATGTGATACTTAAAAAACTGGTTCAAGGGTCGGGGCTACTTAACAAATCCAAGTTTGGTATTGTATCATTAAGGTGAGGCAGAATGCTCTCATCCCCGGATGAGTGCATCAACACATTGTCCCCTCACTGTTTGGGGTTCCCAAGACGAGGAGGCGCTTAACGGCGGAGTAACCCTCTACGAGAGAGAGTCGTTCAGTTTGGGGAAGCTCGAACTCATCGCGCTCCTTCGCTAGTTAGCCGGACTGGTCAGTGTATATCAACTAAATAGCGGCTCTGACTGATACCTGCGTAAATCTGTTTCGATTACTGACTTTCGATTACTGACTCGGAGTAGGAAGCATACTTGAGCCTACTACTGAGGTTCAAGGGGGCTACATACAACATGGCTAAATCTAACGATCTGTATCTAGCAGAGCAGGAACTGTACGATCACCTGCTCGATTTAGTGAAAGTCGAAGCGCCGGAACGGTTGCTCGAACGCTTCAAAACCCTGTTTATCCAGGGTTCGGGTTATCCAGATCCTGAAATTGCTTCGATTATTCAGAGTATCGTCTCCTTAGAACAGGCTGAAGACGAGTTTAACAGCGTTCTTAACCGTTGCTGTCATATTCTCATCAATCACTGGCAGATCGAGACGAAGCATCAGCCGGCGATTCCTGAGTTGGTGAATATCATCGGGAACTCAGGCGATCGCCGGATGCAGTCAAGAGAAGCGCGACGGATTCAGAACTTACTCGAACAGTTCAAAAACAGTGATGAGTATCTGACGCTTCAGCGCTTAGTCCAGGTCGTTGATCGCAACAAAGCGACTGAGGAACCTCCCGAGCAACGTCCCTTGGCAACCTTAATTGGCCGCTACCCCTATCTCTATTCTCATTCATTGTTAGGAGAAGGCAGTAGCTACGAACATCAACAAACCATTCAAAAGCTACAGGCTCAGCGACAGAAACAATATGAAGTTCATTTGTCGAAGTATGTGGCGTACAAAGTTAAACGGGCACAACTGGCGCGACAAAATCCTAAACTGCTGAAAAATTCTCGCATTATTCAGCCCGTGAGAAATCCCACCTTATTGGGCGATCGCGAACTCTATGTAGCGGTTAAACAATTTTCCGGCCGTGCCGAAGGTGCTTATACATATAAAGACTTAGCCCAAACCTTCCGAACTCATACCAGTCAGACGCGAACTTACCGAGAATTTAAAGAAGACTTGTTTGAGTACCTAATTACAAGCATTGATGAAGACTACGGAAGGCGCTTATTCTACGATAAGCTTCATCAACACCTTAAGGATACATTGCCCCAATGTGACGACCAAAAACCGACAGACTTTTTGGTGGTGCGTACCTGTAGTCAACTCCTCAACTTCTTAGTCGTTGAAAGTCCCCAAAATCCTAACCATTACATTCTAATTGACCTGCTCTCTAACATTGGCCCCACTTTTGTGATGGCCTTGTTACTGAAGATTCTGCTGATTTGTCGTAAAGTTCGTCCCTACCTAGAAAAACGCTTTTCGATTCTCTTTGACCACTATGATCAAAGCACCCGCGAAGCCGTCCGCTGGCTGATAGAATCATTAGAAAACCTACAGGTTGCGCTGAGTACGAATTTTGGAGCAGCCGATCTCTCAATTCTCAATCGCGCCTCTTAAGTCCCATTGCACTCAGTTTAAGTTCGTCAGGATGTCCCGATGATCCTGAGGGATTATCCTCTCTGTTTCTCATCATCATTTTCGTATGCCTAACCCCCGTACTTCCAAGTTTGAACGTGAACTCGATGAAGCGATCTTTAGTTTTGCGGATATCCAGTCAGAACTGAATTATAAACGGGCAAAAACGGCATTACATGAACTGGTGGAACGCTTAGATCTCTCGGCCCGAGAACGAACCGGCTTAGAAGCCGAAATTAAGGGCTTAGAGACCATGTTAGACAAATTAGAGTCTGACGTGGTGCAAATCGCGGCCTTTGGCATGGTAGGGCGAGGTAAATCCTCTCTGTTGAACGCCTTAGTGGGACAGCCGGTGTTTGAAACGGGGCCGCTGCATGGGGTGACGCGATCGCAGCAAAGCGTCGATTGGACTTTAACCCGCAGTGCCGTAGCTGAAGGGATTGATGACATTTTACAGGTCTCCTTGCCCACCGTGGGAACAGCACGGGTAGAATTAGTTGATACCCCCGGCTTAGACGAAGTTCATGGCCAAACTCGCGCTGAATTGGCTCATCAGATTGCCAAACGAGCTGATTTAATTCTCTTTGTGATTTCTGGGGATATCACTCAGGTTGAATATGATGCCCTCTCGGAGATTCGCGAGGCGGGGAAACCCCTCTTGTTGGTGTTTAATAAAATTGACCAATATCCCGACGCCGATCGCCAAGCGATTTATGATCAAGTGCGTAATCAGCGAGTGCGACAACTGTTGACGAGCGATCGCATTGTCATGGCCGCCGCCTCTCCCTTAACCCCCACTCTCGTCGAGAAGTCCGATGGAACTAAGGGTGTGGTGATGGAAGCCGGGAAACCCCAAATTCAGGAATTGAAACTGAAAATCCTAGAGATTCTCCAGCGAGAGGGGAAATCCCTGGTGGCCCTAAACAGTATGCTCTATGCCGATGAGGTGAACGAGCAAGTCGTACAGCGAAAAATGGAGATTCGCGATCGCCAAGCCAACCGTATCATCTGGAATGGGGTGATGGCCAAGGCCCTGGCGATCGCCCTCAACCCCGTCACCGTCGTCGATATCCTCACCGCCGCCACCGTCGATGTGTTCCTGCTGATGTCCCTCTCGCGGCTGTACGGCATTCCCATGACACAAACCGGGGCGATCGACCTCTTACAAAAAATTGCCCTGAGTATGGGCGGAATTAGTGCCAGCGAACTGTTCGCGAACTTGGGTTTAAGTGGCTTGAAAAGTCTATTGGGAGTGGCAACACCCGTCACCGGGGGTGTGGCGTTCGGAGGCTATGTTTCCGTGGCAATTACCCAAGCCAGTGTAGCCGGAGTTTCGACCTATGCGATCGGTCAGGTTGCCAAAACCTATCTCGCCAATGGTGCATCTTGGGGGCCAGAAGGACCGAAAGTTGTGGTTCAGCAAATCCTCGACTCCCTAGATGAAAGCTCAATTTTGAGTCAAATTAAAGACGAACTGCAACAGAAGTTAGTGGGATAATATGGCAGACCTAGATATTCGCTGGATACAGCGGTTTTCTAACTTTAAACGAACGTTTTTATTGCTAGAAAAAGCCCTGGAAATAAAATCTCCGTCTTTAGTGGAACGGGCTGGACTCATTCAATTCTTTGAAATGGCATTTGAGCTATCCTGGAAGCTCTTAAAAGATTATGAAGAAATGGAAGGATTTACAGTTAAAACTCCTAGAGAAGCGCTAAAACAGGCATTTCAAGCAGGAATTATTACACAAGGTCAAGACTGGATTGAGGCTCTTCAAGACCGTAATTTGATGGCACATACCTATAACGAAAAAACTGCAATTGCAGTTGAGGAGCGAATTCGTTATAAGTATTTTCCCCTCCTGAAAAATCTTTATGATACCTTTGAAGCCAAATTAGATAAATCCCAACCATGACCTATGGACTAACAGACCAAGACTTAGGCAATATCCGAGAGGCGATCGCCAAATTTCCAGAAATTCACCAAGTCCTATTGTTTGGTTCTCGTGCAAAAGGCAACTACAAACCAGGGTCAGATATTGATCTAGCTATTAAGGGGGAGTCCGTCACCCACTCGACTATTGTCCAGCTTGCTGATGTACTCAATGAAGAGAGTCCCCTTCCCTACTTCTTCGATGTGATTGACTACACCAGCATTGACGAACCCAAATTAACCGAGCATATTAACCGCGTTGGCATCCCGATTTTCACTCGAACAACTCCTTAACCCGGAACCCAAACTGACACCGACCCCCCCTCACAAGAAA
>CAZXWM010000065.1:0-14124 GCA_964644215.1 uncultured Phormidium sp. | reverse complement strand
CGGGCGACCACAAGGGTACGCCCCTACCCTGTTTTTTGCCTCTTGCCTCAAAGATATCCTTCAAGCAGTAAATCTTCGCCAACAGTCTGCCAGTGGAGATCGTGCAAGGCTAGGGCGTCGGTCATCTGAGTTAACCCGAGATGGGAAACTGGGGTTGGGGCGGAATCGCCGCCGATGAGTTTGGGGGCGATGAAGGCCATGACTTTCTGAACCATTCCTTCTGAGATAGCTTTGGCCGCCAATTGACCCCCACATTCCCAGAGAACTGACATCATCCCCTGTTGATAGAGATGTTCCATGACCACTGTGGGAGTTAGCTGGGGAACGGCGAGGACTTCGACACCGCGATCGCGTAACTGTTGCTGAAACTCGGGTTTTACGCCGGTTTCGGTGACAACGAGGGTGGCGGCTTCGCTGACATCCCAGAGTTTAGCCACCTGGGGTAAGTCTAGGGAACGACTCATAACCACTCGTAGGGGATTCTTCGATTGTTGGTTATGACAGGTGAGATGGGGGTTATCTTTGCGTACTGTGTTGCCGCCTACAATCACCGCCTCACACTGGCCGCGAAGCTGATGAACTCGTTGCCGGGCTGGGGGTCCCGTTACCCAGCGACTATGGCCCTGTTGACTGGCGATTTTGCCATCGAGGGTCATGGCATATTTGAGGATGCCAAAGGGTCGGTGATGGGTAATGCGGTGGAAGAAGGCTTCGTTGAGACGGCGACAGTCGGCTTCTTCGACGCCGACGATGACCTCAATTCCGGCCGCTTGCAGACGGGCGATACCGCCGCCGCCGACTTTGGGATTGGGATCGACGGTTCCGATGATGACTTTGGCGACTTGGGCTTGAATTAAGGCTTCGGAACAGGGGGGGGTGCGACCATGGTGGTTACAGGGTTCGAGGCTGACATAGATGGTGGCCCCCTGGGCGCGATCGCCGGCTTGTCGTAGGGCGAAGACTTCGGCGTGAGGTTGGCCGGCCCCAGGATGGAAGCCTTCCCCCACAATGTCTCCTCCTTGGAGAATCACAGCCCCCACCATGGGATTGGGGGCTGTCTGTCCCTCGGCCCGCCGGGCGAGGCTGAGACAACGCTGCATTATGGCGCGATCGAAGGCACTGGTCATAGGGGGGAAGGCAAGAGGCAAGAGGCAAGAGGCAAGAGGGGGGAAGGCAAGAGGGAATCGTGAAGAATCCCCCCTAGCCTCTCCCGCTGAGGGAAGAAATCAGGTCGTACCGCAAGTGGCGCACCCGCTAGAATTGAGGTTAGATCTAAGGCTTCGGGAGGGGTTGTGATGGGCTTAATGGGCGGGCGAGAGAGGGGTCAATGGTTGGGATTGCGGGTTGGGGCGATCGCGATGGCGGGATTGGTCCTGGGGGGCTGTCCGGTTTGGCAGTCTCCTGGATTGGCCCAGCCGGGGTTTGACTCGTCTCCTCTGGATTCGGCTGCGGAACGACAGCTAAATCAGGGGTTACAACGGGTGCAAGGGGGAGATCTCTCAGGGGCGATCGCGGCCTTCCGGGAAGCGGTACGACTCGATCCTGAGTTTTCTCCAGGGTACTATAATCTCGGACTGGCATTGCGACAGTCTGGAGAACTGGAACTGGCGGCTGAGGCGTTTTTAGAGGCGGTGCGCACGGATTCGGGGTTTGCTTTGGCCTATGGCAATCTTGGGGCGGTTCTCCTGGAAGTCAATAATTTACCTCGGGCGCGTCAGTATTTGCAACGGGCGATCGACTTAGATCCTCGTTTGGGATTTGCTCACTATAATCTAGGGCTGCTGCACTATCAACAGGGTGATTCGGAGGCAGCGTTATCGGCGTTTCGTTTGGCACAACGCCATACGGAAAATGCTCCTGAACCATCTTATTATTTGGGGCTTCTGTATTTAGGGCGAGGGCAAACTCGACGAGCAAAACGAGCGTTGCGTGAGGCAATTTCTCTGAATCCAAGTTATACGGAAGCCCATTATCAACTTGGGGCGATTTTATTAGCAGAAGGAGATTTAGATGAGGCGCTTACGGCGTTTCGGGCATCTCGGGAGGCAAATCCTGGGTATGCGAATGCCTATTATGGGGCGGGGTTGGTGTTTATTCAACAGGGCAATTTAGAGAATGCGCGGGAGGTGCTTCGCTATGCCCGCGATCGCTATCAGGCTCAAAATCAATCGCAATGGGTTCAACGAACGCAACAATTGTTAGACCAAATTGAGCGCTGATAGATAATAATAAAAACAATTAAAAGGTATCAAAAAATTATGGGTCTTCAGGATGTATGGTGTAATTTATTGCATTGGATACAAAATCGTAGGGGCGAAAAATTTTTTGCCCCTACTGCCATAAATTTTCGTTGTCACCCTGAACTCAGAAGATTCAAAGTTATAGTAAACAAATAAAAAATATGGATTAAAAACAAGCATTTACACTCATTTTTGAAAACCATTAAACGCGAGATATGGAGATGTTAGCACAGCAAATTTGGCGGTATATTAAAACGGTCATGGGAGTGATTTTTCGCCACCCCATTACAGGAACAACGGTGGTAGCTGAACTCATCGAGGGAGAGGATGCGGGGAAATTGGTTTTGATTCAGCGGCGGGATACAGGCCGCTGGGGACTTCCGGGTGGAATTATTGATTGGGGAGAGGATCTCGCCACGGCGGCGCGGCGGGAACTTTACGAAGAAACAGGATTACAGTTGCATCAGTTAGGGCGCTTGGTGGGGGTATATTCCCATCCGGATCGCGATCCCCGTATTCATTCGATTTCCATTGTCGTGGCGGCCCAAGTGACGGGAACATTTGACCCCCAAGATACTCAGGAAGTTCTGGATGTGCGAGCCTTTCACCCCGAGGAGATCCCCTATGATCATCTCTGTCATGACCATGAACAGCAACTGCGAGATTATTTGGCCCGAATCACGGCGATCGCCTAAACCCCCCCTTCCCCTAGCGATTTGTTGCCCCAGTCGCTAGGCTAAGGTAAACCCAGTGAACCGCTCATTGTACTCACTTTAGGACGTGACTCAAATGTTTAATCGACCGCAACGAATTGAACCGAAACCTGGACAAGAATCCGTTTGGGACTATCCTCGTCCCCCTCGCTTGGAACCCGTTTCAGGTCGTCTCTGGATTGTCTTCAATGGCGAAATTATTGCCGATAGCGAACGAACACAGCGAGTCCTCGAAACCAGCCATCCTCCAGTCTATTACTTTCCCCCAGAGGACATTAAGCAGGACTATCTGATCGCCTCGTCTCGACAAACCTTTTGTGAATGGAAAGGGGCTTGTCGCTATTACAGTGTTCAGGTGGGCGATAAACTGGCGTCCGAGGTGGCCTGGTACTATCCTAATCCGGTGCCTGATTTTGCGGCGATCGCCAATTATGTCAGTTTTTACGCCAGCCAAATGGATGCCTGTTATGTACGAGGCGAGCAAGTTGACGCTCAGCCAGGGGACTTTTATGGCGGTTGGATTACCCAAGACATTGTTGGCCCGTTTAAAGGCATTCGGGGCAGTTGGGGCTGGTAACCATGAAACGTCCCTCTAAGTCTGCGGATTTTCTAGGCCCGATGCGCCGCTCTCGAGTCCGTCAACCACGCCGAGGGATTCCGTTACGAGCCGTGTTGGTGGCACCGTTTGCCTTACAAATTGCCGCTTCTGTGGGAGTTACGGGGTGGCTGATTGCTCGCAACAGTCGTTTGGCCAGTGAGACGATGGGACAGGCTCATCAACAGCAGATGAGTGAAATGGCCCTTCATGATCTCGAAGAACATCTCGAAACGCTGACTCAGCTGTCCCATCTCAATCGCCGCCATCTCGAAAGCCAACTCCTCGATCCCGCGTCCGTTGATTATATTGAAGCCCTCTTGTGGCATCAGTTACAAACCTTTCCTCTGGTCTCGGCCATCGGTTTTGTCAATGTCAACGGTGATGCTATGGGGGTAATTCGCGAGAGCGACGATCGCAGTTTAACGCTACAACGGCGTAATGGCCGTTTACGGGCATTATGGGTGGATAAAACGGGGGCTGAAATTGGAGAAAACGAAAGCTTGAAGGACTTTAACCCGCAAATGATTCCCAGCTATCAGACCACCTTGCATCGCGGTACAGCCGGCTGGAGTGAAGTGGTCCTGTCTCCCCTCCCCCCTTTGAGTCCCTTGATGACCTTTTCGGAACTGGTGGGGCCTGACAATAATCCCATTGGGGTGATGACCGTCGCCCTGGAACTGACGACTCTCAATCATCTGTTGCGTGATCAGGCTCTCAACGAGCAGGGAGAGTATTTCTTAGTCGATCGCCAAGGACGGCTTCTGGCCACATCCTCAGCGACATCCGATCAGGA
The DNA here is from genome assembly GCA_964644215.1 of uncultured Phormidium sp. Classification (GTDB taxonomy): domain Bacteria; phylum Cyanobacteriota; class Cyanobacteriia; order Cyanobacteriales; family Geitlerinemataceae; genus Sodalinema. The sequence continues at coordinate 9,780 of CAZXWM010000065.1, read as the reverse complement.
CCGGGAGCAATTCTTAGACGAAATTGGGCAGAACCAGTTGGCCCAGGACAGTCAACTTCCGCAAATTGCCCAGATTAGTGCCAGAGTCCAGGCCAAGATGGGGTCTTGGCAAGATGTTAATGAGTCTCAACGTCTGAAGTTGGATCTCGGCAATGTTCCCCATTTTGTCAATATTACTCCGTTTCAGATGGATGGAGGGCTTGATTGGGTTCTGGTGACGACCATTCCTCAGTCGCAGTTTTTGGGTCATCTCGAAGGCAGTAGTCGTCAAACTCTGATCATTTGTTTGGTCGCCATCACCGTCGCGGGAGGGTTAGGCTGGTGGGCCTCTCACTGGATTGCTCGCCCGGTGAAGCGATTGCAACGGGCGGCCCGCGATGTGGCCAATGGTAACTTTTCACGGCGGGTTCAGGTGCGACAACCCAAGGAAGTGGGGGACTTAGCGGATTCGTTTAATCTCATGAGTGAGGATTTGGAGCGATCGCACCTGCATTTAGAAGCCACAGTCGCCGAACGCACTCAAGAACTCAAGCAAGAAATCCAAGAACGCCAGGCCATCGCCGCTCAACTGCATCGCTCTGAAACCCGCTATCGTCTCTTGGCTGAGGGGACTCAGGAGGCGATCGCCCTGCTGGATAAGGGACGCTTTAGCGATTGTAATCATGCCGCGTTAGAGCTGTTTCAGGTGGCCAGTAAAGAGGAGTTTTATGGTCTAACGCCCTGGGGCCTCTCCCCGCCCTATCAACCCGATGGTCGTTCCTCCCAGGAGGCGGCCCAAGACTGGATTGCCAAGGTCTTAGAGTCGGGTTCACAGCGGTTTGAGTGGGTTCACCGGCGGCTGGATAACAGTTCCTTTTTTGCCGAGATTTGTCTGAGTGCCATTGAGATCGAAGATAGCATCCTCATCCAAGCGGCCATCCGCGATATTAGCGAAACCAAACAAGCTGAAGCTGAACTGCGGGCGAGAGAGGAGCAATACCGGACTCTAGTCGAAACAGCCAACTCGATTATCCTGCGCTGGAACCTCGAAGGCATCATTACCTTCATCAACAGTTACGGTGAAGCCTTTTTTGGCTACGGCCAGGATGAGTTACGAGGACAATCGCTGTCCATCATTATCCCTGAAATCGGAACAACCTTTGACTGGCGACAGTTTGCCCAAGAGTTAGCTGACAATCCCGATTGTCGGACAATTCGCGAAGATCCCAATGTCTGTCGGGATGGAACCTTGGTTTGGGTCCTCTGGACGAATCAGCCCATCTTGAATCCTGATGGGACGTTATTGGAGATTTTAGCGGTTGGAAACGATTGTACTGAGCGTAAACGGGCGGAGGTGGAATTGCGAGAGGCGAAGGAAGCGGCTGATTTGGCCAACCGAGCCAAAAGTGAGTTTATCTCGAATATGAGTCATGAATTGCGAACACCTCTCAATGGCATTCTCGGTTATAGTCAGATTTTCAAACGTCAAACTCATCTCCCTGCGGCGGTTCTCAATGGGGTGGAGGTGATTCATCAATGTGGAACCCATTTATTGACGCTGATTGAGGATATTCTCGATTTTTCTAAGTTGGAAGCCCAGCGGATGGTCTTGCTTGAGAATCCCTTTCCTCTCGGCCACTTCTTAAATACTGTCGTCCAGATGTTTGAACTCAAGGCAGCTCAGAAGCAGTTGACGTTTGTCTGTGAGACCTCCGACACTTTACCGACGGCGGTGATTGGCGATCAAAAGCGGTTACGTCAGGTGCTGATTAATCTGTTGGGAAATGCCATTAAGTTCACGGAGGCGGGACAGGTTCGGTTTAAGGTGTCTTTGCTTCAGGAAGCATCCTCAGCGACGGGCGATCGCTGTCTGATTCGCTTTGCGGTACGGGATACGGGGATTGGCATGAATGGCGAACAGATCTCGCGAGTGTTTCTCCCCTTTGAACAGGTCAGTGATCCGAGCTACCATTCTGAGGGTACGGGTTTGGGTTTAACCATTAGCCAAAAAATTGTCCATCAGATGGGGGGACAGTTACAGGTTGAGAGTCAGTTGGGCCAGGGAAGTTGTTTTTCGTTTGCGTTGTGGTTCCCGCAAGCCTCGACTTGGTTAGAGGAGGAGTCGGAGAGAGGGCTGTCTCTCTGTTGCGGCTATGAGGGGCCACGGCGTCGCCTGCTGATTGTTGATGATCAAGGGGCTAATCGTCTGACGCTGTGCCATGTTTTGGCGGATTTAGGGTTTGAGGTCCTCGAAGCGGAAACGGGAGAACAGGCCCTTAGCCTGGCTCTGGAGCAACAGATTGACTTGGTGGTGACGGATTTAGGGATGCCGAGCCTCGATGGGGTTGAGTTGATTCGTCAGTTGCGGGCGACTCCGGCTTTGGCTGAGATCCCGATTCTGGTGGCTTCGGCGAGTCTGTTGGTTGAGGAGCGCGATCGCTGTTTGGCGGCGGGTTGCAACGATTTTCTGACTAAACCCATCGAGATGGAGAGTTTGTTGGCACACTTGCAAGAGTATCTCAATTTAGAATGGGTCTATGCCGGCTCACTCTCTGAGACGGCCAAGACATCACGGAGTCCTGACCTGGAGCCGATGGTGTTTCCCGACTCCCAACAGCTCGATGAGTTGACCCATTTGGCGAAACGAGGCAGCCTGAAGCGGTTAATTGAGGTGGCAGACCAATTTAGGCTCGATAATCCTCAATTAGAACCGTTTGTGCAATACCTGAATCAGCTTGCTCGTAGCTATCAAGATAAAGCTATCTTAGAGCTATTGAATCGGTCTTAACTGAAATTTCTGATGAATGCAATCCTGACGGCAACCCAATCGATTCTTATTGTGGATGATGATCCGGCTAATTTAGAGGTTCTCTCTAATTTGCTAGAACGATCTGGATATGAGGTCCTGATTGCTCGGGATGGCCAAAGTGCGATCGAACGGGCTCAGTATGATCCGCCGGATTTGATTTGCTTGGATGTGATGATGCCGGGGATTGATGGGTTTGAAACCTGTCGCCGCTTGAAGAATCAGGCGGAGACGACGGAGATTCCGGTGATTTTCATGACGGCGTTATCGGATCTTGAGCATCAGGTGATGGGGTTAGGATTGGGGGCGGTTGATTATATCCCCAAGCCGTTTTACGAGGATGTGGTGTTGTCTCGGGTGCAGTTGCATCTCAAGTTACGTCGTCTGACGGATTCTCTGGCTAACCAGAATCAGCAGTTGGAGCAGTTGGTGGGCGATCGCACTCATCAACTCCAAGACACAATTCATCAGTTACAAGTCACTCAACGAGAGTTGGAACAACGGGAACGACAGTTAGCTCATGATGCTCTTCATGATTCTCTAACAGGATTACCCAATCGAGTTTGGCTGATGAATCGGCTCAATACGCTGCTTCATAATGCCTCTAATTCACTAGAGTTTGCGGTCTTATTTTTAGACCTCGATCGCTTTAAGGTGATTAATGACAGTCTGGGACATTTGGCGGGGGATGCGTTACTTAAAACTGTGGCTGGGCGACTTCTGGAAATTCTTGGACATGATCCGCAAACGTTAGATCATTTGAGTCCTGATTTCCCTGAAACGGGACTGAGTACGGTCTCTCGTTTGGGGGGCGATGAATTTGTGATTCTCTTGGAAGATATCTCCGGTTTAGAGGAGGTTTTGGAGGTGGCTCGGCGGGTTCAACGTCAATTTTCTTTGCCGTTTCATTTGGCGAATAATTATGAAGTGTTCACCAATGCGAGTATTGGGATTGCGCTCAAAAATCCTCAGTATCTTCATTGTGAAAATGTGCTACGAGATGCAGATATTGCGATGTATCAAGCTAAGCAGGCTGGGCGAGGCCGCTATGCTATTTTTAATCCGCAAATGCAGGCTCGGGCTAAGTTACGTTTGGAGTTAGAAAACGATCTACGTCATGCGGTTGAACATCAACTGGTGATTCGGGAGCGTTGGCAACGGGGTGATTCTCCTTGCCCTGACCGGGGTCAGAGGACTAATCAGTTTAGTTTGTATTATCAACCGCTTATCTGTCTAACAACCGGCAAAATTTGCGGCTTTGAAGCCTTGTTGCGTTGGCATCATCCTCAAAAGGGTCTGATTTCACCTGTTGATTTTATCCCCATTAGTGAGGAGATTGGCCTGATTCATGAATTGGGAAGTTGGGTGTTTTGGGAAGCCTGTCAACAGTTATCAGATTGGCGATCGCAATTTCCGCATTTACAAGATTTGACGCTCAATGTCAACCTCTCGACAATTCAACTGATGCAACCGCAACTGGTAGAATTGATTGAAACTATTTTAAGGGGAGTACAACTGCCCCAAGGCTGCATCAAACTGGAGATTACGGAAACCTGTTTACTCCAAAGTAATGCCCAAGTTTTTGATATTCTCCGGAAACTTCAAGAATTAGGATTATCCCTTTGTATCGATGACTTCGGCACTGGATATTCCTCTTTAAGCCGTTTGCATGAGTTTCCAGTCCATACCCTCAAGATTGACAAAGCCTTTGTTGCTCGTTTACAAGAGAAGTCAAATGGAGTCTCGGAAAATGGCAATGAAATCGTCCATACCATTATCACCCTGGCTCATGCTCTGGGGATGGATGCCGTGGCGGAGGGGATTGAAACCCCCACGCAGTTGGCCATTGTGCGAGCCATGGGCTGTGAACTGGCTCAGGGCTATCTGTTCTCTCGTCCACTTCCGCCCCAGGAGGCTGAGACGTTCTTGGTTACGCCAGAACGATTTACGGCGTGGCTTCCGGTGGCGGTTAATCATTCGACGCCCTCTTCTACCACTTGATAGGATTTAGCTCGGTATGAACTCACAACAGCTTGACTACGGCACAATTCTGATTGTCGATGACAATCCAGCTAATTTGGATGTCTTGTCGGATTTCCTCGATAGTTCGGGGTTTGAGGTGTTGGTGGCTCAAGATGGCACGAGTGCTATCGATAAGGTCAACTATGCTCCGCCTCATCTGATTTTGTTGGATATTATGATGCCGGGAATTGATGGCTTTGAAACCTGTCGCCGCCTCAAAGCCAATCCCCAAACTCAGGAGATTCCCGTTATCTTTACCAGTGCTTTGGCCGATACGGTGGATAAGGTGAAAGGCTTATCCCTCGGAGCCGTGGATTATATTACAAAACCCTTTCAGCAAGAGGAGGTGTTAGCCCGAGTTCGTCTGCATCTCAAGCTCTATTTTATTGGGCAAGAGTTGGCTCAACAAAACTCGTTGTTGGAGCAACGGGTGAGTGAACGGACGGCAAAACTCAATCAAGTGATTCAGGAGTTACAAACGGCTCAAGTCCAATTGATTCAGAGTGAAAAGATGTCGAGTTTGGGGCAATTGGTGGCGGGTGTTGCTCATGAAATTAATAACCCAGTTAACTTTATTTTTGGTAATTTAAGCCACGCCAATGACTATACATCAAGTTTATTGGAAATCATCAAAACCTATCAAGATAAATACCCTGATCCCGATGATGAGTTGCAGGACACTCTGGAGGAGTTGGAACTCGATTTCTTGATTGAAGATTTGCCTAAGTTGCTGCGATCGATGCAGGTGGGGGCGGAGCGAATTCGTGAGATTGTCTTGAGTTTACGCAAGTTTTCTCGCATTGATGAGGCGGATTTGAAAGCTGTCGATATTCATGATGGTATTGATACGACTTTGATGATTCTCCATAATCGCATTAAAGTGCGATCGAGTAGCCCGGCGATTGAGATTATTCGCGATTATGGGGAGTTACCCGATATTGAATGTTATTCGGGACAACTGAATCAGGTGTTTATGAATTTGTTGGCGAATGCGATTGATGCTCTCGAAGAGAAGCGGGAACGGGGGGAATCGACTTCGATTACGATTAGCACTCGCCGGGTTGCTGAGAATCGGGTACGGATGGCGATCGCCGATAATGGATTGGGTATGGAGGAGGCGGTTCGGGATAGGATTTTCAATCCCTTTTTTACCACGAAACCGATTGGCAAAGGTACAGGAATGGGGTTGGCGATCGCCTATTCGATTGTTGTCGAGAAACATAATGGCTCTTTAGTCTGTCTCTCGCAACCGGGCCAAGGGACTGAGTTTGTTATCGAAATTCCTGTTGTCCAAGATACTCGCACCGCTTCAACTCCCGAAGTTGAGAAGGTGCAAGGTTAGGGGCGATCGCCGAAGGTTTCGAGACAACGAATAAACATCTCGACCCCCATCGCCAAAGCCGTTTCATCAAAATCAAAGCGGGGGTGATGGTGGGGATAATCGAGTTGTTTGTCACGATTGGCCGAACCGAGGAAGAAATAGCAACCGGGAACCGCCTCTAGGAAAAACGACATATCCTCGCCGCCCATGGTTTGACAGTTGGGAACCACCCCGGCAGGGGGTTCAACCACTCGTTCAGCGACACTACGGACTAACTCCGCCATCTCAGGATTGTTAATGGTGGCCGGATACAGCTCCCAATAGTCGAGTTGATAGCTGGCCCCATAGGCTTGAGTAATCCCGGCCAGCGTCTCGGAGATGCGGCGACCAAAAAAGCCCTCATAGTCTGGCTTAAAGTAACGCACAGTTCCGCCCAACTCCGCTGTATCAGCAATAACATTTAAAGCAGAACCAGCGTGAAATTCGCCAACGGTGACGACGGCGGCGTTGATGGGATCGACATTGCGGGAGACGATCGCCTGCAAGGCGTTCACCACTTGCGCCGCGACGACGATCGCATCGACGGTTTGATGAGGAATGGCCCCATGGCCCCCCTTGCCCAGAATCTTGGCTCGGAACAGTTCCACCGCTCCCATCAAAGGTCCAGGACGAACCCCCACCGTGCCGAGGGGTAAACTATTCCACAGATGCAGGCCGATGATGGCATCAACATCAGGATTCTTGAGCACCCCGGCCTCAATCATGGGTTTTGCGCCCCCTGGGCCTTCCTCTGCGGGCTGGAAAATCAGTTTAACGGTTCCGGGGAAGTTTCGATGCTGACTGAGGTAATAGGCGGTTCCCAGGGCAATGGCAGTATGACCGTCATGACCGCAGGCGTGCATTTTGCCGTCGTGACGGGATTTGTAGGGAACCTCGTTTTCTTCTTGAATTGGCAGGGCATCCATGTCGGCCCGAATGCCTAAAACGGGTCCGGGTTGGGTTCCTTCGATGACGGCCACAAGGCCGGTTTTGGCAATCCCGCTTTGATAGTCAATGCCCCAATGACTGAGTTTGGCGGCGACAAACTCGCTGGTGAGGTGTTCTTGGAACCCCAGTTCGGGCCGTTGGTGCAGATGTCGCCGCCATTGCACCAGTTGTGGCTGAAGATCGCGAATTTCGGGCCGCAGACGCTGGTAAAGCATAGCTGGTGAGGGGATGGAAAGGGAGGTCAACGCTGTCATGGATGAAGGTGAGAGGGAGATAGTTGAGCGAGATTGAGATGGGTTTGAGGAGAGTCGGTTGCCGTTTTTATAGTTTAGGTGATTTTTCAGAGAATGTTTTTAGCTGAGGGGATAGAGTGGGGCGATCGCCTAAATGGGAGGGGTTTGCGTCAAAAGGAGAGGGTGGATTGGCTGGATATGGCCCTACAATTGGGCGATCGCCCGTGGCATTACTCGGGCAAAATGCGAAGATAATGGCAGTCTTTGTGCTGCATCTGCTCCATCGCTATTTTCTGCTACTTATGCGATCGCCCAATCAACTCGAAGTTGCTGAATATCTCTGCTGGTTAAGTGCTGTCATTGGAACCCTAGTGGCGGCGGTGTCGAGCCGAATTGTCTTTGCTGGGGTTCCTCTGTCGCTGTCGTTGTTGCTGAATTTAATCAATCGCCGTCGTTTAGAGGTCATGCTCGATCATCGGGCGATGACGGCAGTGATGCAATTACAGGATCAAGTGGCCCAGGAGTTTGAGCTGCTCTACAGCTCTCTCCCGGACTCGGGGAAGGGGTCATCGACGTCGTCCCGTGGCGTCTTGCCGCACCCGTTGAATTTATCGGCGGGGGTGAGTGATCAGACGTCGCCTGGGGTCACGGAGCAGTTGCATCAACTTCAGGGGCAATATGATCGGCTACAAATGACCCTAGCTGAGACGATTGATTATCTCAATCATTCACCGGTTCCTCAACGTCTCGATGGGTTGGAGAGTCGCTTGACTCAGTTATCTCGGGAGTTGAGCCAACTGCGACAGCAGTGGCAGACAACGATTCCCATTGAAGTGCCGATTCAGGTGAGTCAGGGGTCAACGGATGAGTCGCAGACGACGGTGGATAGCTCACGGCCGCATCAGGAGGGGTCTCCAGGATCAGCTAGTACGGTGAACTTACCCTTTGCGACAGCTCGGGACACTTCGCCCCGAGAGACATTACCGAGTCCGACGCCGCCACCAGTACCTACGTTTTCCATTGAAAGACGGACAAAAAAACGTGACGAACGTCAGGCCCCCTCGTTGCCGTTACAGACGGGGGGGCCATCGCCGGGTATGCCAAGGACCGTGATTCCTGGTTCGGCGGCGGGGGATTCGGCTCCCTCGCCGACGATTTCCCCTAAGATTCATCGGCCTGAGAGGGAGGAGAAGGAAGAGGGGGATGGAGTCCCTGGCCCGATGGTGGAGGTAGGACTACCGGAGTTTCGCTCTCAGGCGGAGTCTGAGGGCTTACCGCAACAGGTGTGGGATTGTGTGTTTACCCTCGATCAGTGTCAGGATTGGGTCAGTGATTTGCTGATTACGCCTGATGGGGAGTTGTTGATTGCGGCGAGTTTTGATAAGACGATTCAGGTTTGGCGTCTGAAAACGGGGGAGTTGTTGGGAACCTTGATGGAACATGAGAGTCCGGTGTGCAGTTTGGCGTTGAGTCCTGATGGCTCTTTGTTGGCGAGTGGCAGTTGGGATAAGACGGTGAAGCTTTGGGATCTTCAGGGGTTGCGCGAGTTTCGCCCTACGGCGAAGAAACCTTGGGATGGGACCTTGTTTTTGGGGGATACTCTGGTGGATGAGACGGAGACGGCGGGATCGGTGCGATCGCTGTCGATGAGTCCTGATAGTCGCTTTGTGGCCAGTGGCTGGTTTGAGGGGGATGTACAGGTTTGGCAGGTGCGGGTGTCTCCGAAACGTCGTCGTATTAGTACGACTCTGTGCGATCGCGCTCAGGTGAGTCAGGGCCGGGTTGAGGCGGTGTGTTTTACGGCGGATGGTACGGGGTTGTTGACGGCGGGGGCTGATGGTTCGATTGTGGTGTGGAGCTTTGAGACGGAGACGGGCCGCTTTCATCGCGATCGCCAGTTCACTCAGCTTACAGTTCCGGTGAATGCGATCGCTTTGGCGGCGGAGGGGACGTTGCTGGTCAGTGGAAGTCGCGATCGCACGCTTGCGGTCTGGGACATGGCCAGTGGGGAGTTACAAGGGGTGCTAGAGGGTCATGCTGGCTCGGTGACGACGTTGGCGGTCTGTCCGGATGGGGATACGGTGGTCAGTGGCAGTTCCGATGGCATGGTGAAGCTCTGGAGTCTGTCCCAACGGGGGGCGATCGCCTCGTTTTGTGATGGGGGTGATGCGGTGATGGCGGTGGCGGTGAGTCCCGATGGCCAGGCGATCGTGAGTGGGACGGCTGATGGGACGGTCAAGGTCTGGCGGCGAGGCTGAGATGGGTGCTTATCATAGTTTGTCTCTGTTTTGTGGTTTTGGTCACAAAAGTTTAAAAATAAATCGCTAGAATTGACATAGACCTCATCACTCAGGATGGTTGTGACCTATGGCTCTTGTACGACAGGTTCAAATCCGCACCTTGGACTCGTTTCAGGGGGGAATGGCGCAGTT
>CAZXWM010000064.1:0-14283 GCA_964644215.1 uncultured Phormidium sp. | reverse complement strand
AGATGGGGTGATGGCCTATTCCGGCTTTGGGGCCGTGGATTTGTATTTGGGGGCGACGCAACTGGCGGAGGTGAGTGATGCTGAAGATCCCAGCCGTGAACCCACTTGGAAGGAGAATCGCGGCGGCGGCCATGTGATTGAAGACCTCATCGCGGGCAAAAACGTTCAGGTTCGGGCCATTGGCCAAGTCACCGATTGTTATCCTCGGGCCTCCTTTGAAACTCAGATTTCTCGCGATACCATCAATCAGTTCTATCTGTTTAATCCCCGTAATCTCTATCAGAATTTTATTGTTGGAGTCAATGGGGGCGATCGCACCCTCTTTACCTACCTCGGTCCCTTGCAACCGCAACTGGGCAATGCCGTTTACTCCAACCCTGGGGCTATTTCGCCCCTGTTCAATGACCCCAATTTAGACCTCATTGGCATTGGCAGCCGCGTCTTTATGGGGGGCGGTGTGGGCTATGTCGTCGGTGAAGGGACGCAACATTTCCCCCTACAAAAGCGACTCCCCAACGATACCCCCATCGGCCCGGCTGCTACTCTAGCCCTGATGGGGGATGCGCGACAGATGAACCGCAATTGGGTTCGCGGCTGCTATTTCCATAACTATGGTCCCTCTCTGATGTTGGGGGTGGGGGTTCCTTTCCCGGTTCTCAATGAGACGGTGGTGGAACGTTGTGCCGTTCGCGATCAGGAATTAGTGGCCCCAGTGGTCGATTTTTCCATTCCCCGGCGAGTGCGTCCCACCTTTGGCTTAGTCAGTTATGCCCAACTGAAATCGGGTAAAATTACCGTCGATGGTAAATCCGTGCGAGTGGCCCCGTTGGCCAGTATTCCGCGATCGCGCCAAGTGGCTGAAGAACTCAAAGCCTGGATTGAAGCTGGGGAGTTTACGCTGACGGAACCCGTGGCCCCGATTTCGAGCGATCGCACCTTTGTCCCCCAAGATGTCTGGGGCCTACAAATTTCCTTAGATTAGGGAGTATGACTCAACGCCAAACGAAGTTGATTCAGGGCATGACTGACGCTAATCTCACGAATCCAATCCCGTCCCCGCGTCTCCCCGAGACGATACTCAACATGACCCACCGACTCAGGACCCGCTAAGCCAATATAGACCAATCCCACCGGCTTGTTTGGGGTTCCACCGGAGGGGCCGGCAATACCAGTAATACCAATGCCCCAATCGGTACCGCAACAGTCGCGAACGCCCGTCGCCATTTGTTCGGCCACCGGTCCCGAGACGGCCCCCAATGTCTCCAGCATCTGGCCATCCACCCCTAACAGATGTGTCTTAATCCGGTTCTCATAGGCAATCACCCCGCCCGAGAAATAGGCCGAACTCCCTGGAACTTCCGTTAAGGCTTTGCCTAAATAGCCCCCAGTACAGGATTCAGCGACCGCTAGAGTTTCTCCCTGTTCCTGTAGCTGTTGTCCGACGACGCTGGCTAGAGTTTCCTCGTCGCGGCCATAGTAGTAAATTCCTGCAATCTCCTGAATTTGCTGGGCGATGGGATGAATCAGGGCCTCTGCCGCCTCCGTGGACTCAGCCCGGGCCGACACCCGTAACTTCACATGACCATAATTGGCATAGGGGGCCACCGTGGGATTGACGGAGTTGAGGAAGCCGGAGACCTTTTCGGCTAACTCTGACTCGGGAATGCCCCAAAACTTGAGGGTATGGCTATGGAACACCTGCTGACCCCAACCCAGGGCTTTCAGGGTCGGAACGGCGGTTTCCTGCCACATGGCCCGCATTTCCGAGGGAACTCCCGGAAAGGTGAAGATGGTCACATTGCCTTGCCGCCAAATGATGCCAGGGGCGCTGCCGACGGGATTGGGCAAGACATCTGCCCCTTCGGGGAGTAAGGCCTGTTTGCGGTTACTCGGGGACATGATGCGCCCACGACGGGCATATTTAGCTTCGATATCCCTTAGCACATCGGGGCGTTCTTGTAAAGGGACATGAAAGAAATCCGCCAGAGTTTCTACGGTTAAGTCATCGGGGGTGGGGCCGAGGCCTCCGGTAAAGATGAGGATTTCGGCGCGATGAATGGCAATATCAATGGCCGCTTGCAAGCGTTCGGGGTTATCGCCGACGACGGTTTGATAGTAATGGGGAATCCCCAGTTTTGCTAATTCTTGAGCGATATATTGGGCGTTAGTGTTGAGGATATCGCCGAGGAGTAACTCGCTTCCGACACAGATTAGTTCAGCAGACATAAATAAATACTAAAAATGGATAGTTTGCGTTTATTTGGCTTTATTTAGCTTTTTGGCTTACAAATCTAAATTATACAAATCCCCATATTTGCTGCGAATATAGCGTAAAAAGGGGTCAATATGAATCGGCATTCCGGTGATGCGATCGACCAGTTCATCGGCGGTGAATTTGCGCCCATGACGATAGACATTGCGTTGTAACCAAGTTAACAGAGTTGAAAAATTCCCCCGTTCTAAATCAACCGGAATCTCAGGATGTTCTTTGAGGGCGGTTTCAAAGAGTTGGCTGGCAATTAAATTCCCCAACGTATAGCCTTGAAACTGACCTCCAATTAGTTTGGCGTACCAATGGACATCTTGTAAAACGCCCTCATTGGGGTGAGTGGGGGTAATGCCTAAATCTCGCTCATAACAACTATTCCACGCTTCGGGTAAATCTTCAACCGCTAATTTTCCTTCCAACATGGCTACTTCTAACTCAAAGCGAATCATCACATGAAGGTTATAGGTGACTTCATCGGCGGCGGTGCGAATGGGAGTGCAGGCGACGCGGTTAATGGCGCGATAGAAATCACAGACTGAAGATTGTCCGAGTTGGCGCAGAAAAAAGCCTTGGAGACGGGGATAAAAGCATTCCCAAAAAGCGCGACTGCGGCCGACTAAATTTTCCCAAAGACGGGATTGACTTTCGTGGATTCCTGAGGAAGTTCCATCGGCTAAGGGCGTCGCTTCGAGGGCTAAATCGATGTTTTGTTCATAGAGAGCATGACCCATTTCATGGAGACTACAAAATAGACTTTCGGTGAGATTATGGAGTTCGGTGCGGGTGGTGATGCGAACGTCGTTGATGGAAAAACTGGTGGTAAATGGATGTAGCGTTGCGTCTTGGCGGCCTCGGCTGAAGTCATAGCCGATGCGTTCCATCAATTTGGCGCAAAAGTTGAGTTGGGCCGTTTCGGGGAACTCTTGTTGTAGCAGTTTGGTCTCGATGGGGGGCGCGGCGGCGATCGCCTGTACAATGGGGACCAACTCTCCCCGCAATTGAGAAAACAACTCTTCTAAAACACAACTCGTCATCCCTTGATCAGACAGGGCGATGAGAGAATCGGCGGGGCGATCGCAATCCGGGAAGAAACTGGCCCATTCCCGACTCAAATCTAAGGTTTTCTCTAAATAGGGACAAACATGATCAAACGTTCCCATTTCCCTGGCCTCAGCCCAAGCCAAATAAGCCTCCGTTTGATGATGAGACAGACGGGCCATAAACTCGGCGGGAACCCGTGTCGCCTGTTCATAATCGCGACGGGCCACCCGAATTAAACTGGCTTCATCACTCTCATAGGGATACTGTTGCGCCTCCGCGTCGAGTTGCTCTAAAATCTCCTCCAGAACTGGATCACAAAGCTTTTCATGAGCGACCTGTCGCAGCGTCGCCAGTTGTCGCCCCCGGGCCGCGGCCCCACCGAGGGGCATATAGGTAGCCCGATCCCACTGCAACACCGCCGCCGCAGACTGAAGATCCCGCACATCTCGCAGCCGGGTGATCAGTTGAGAATACAAAGAGCCAGAATCAGACAAAGAAATGGGCATAGTTGGCAAAACAGGCAGATGCACGGCTCATCGATTATTCTATCGGGATTTGGTTCGCCAAGTGGGGTCAAACTTGCACCCGAGGTAAGCGGTGTTTGAAACCACAGAGGATTTCCCAAGAGATGGTTCCGAGTTGATTAGCCCAGTCGTCTGCTGAAATCGACTCATCTCCGAGGGTTCCCAACAACGTCACCACATCGGCGACTTTTAGCTGCGGAAGATCCGTAACATCTAACATCAGTTGATCCATGGTAATCGATCCCACCTGGGGAACGCGCCAAACTTGTCCGCCGGCGTTGAGGAGGCCCTGTAGCTGGTTGGATAACAGCCGAGGAACCCCATCAGCATAGCCGATTCCCACCACTGCTAGGCGCGTTTCCCGTTGCGTAACGAAGCGATGGCCATAACTGACTCCCGTTCCGGGGGGAAGAGTTTTAAGTTGAGTGATGCGGGCTTTAACTTGTAAAACGGGCCGTAGAGGAACCTGCGATCGCAGATGAGGGGCAGGATAGAGGCCATAGAGGGCTAACCCCACCCGCACTTGATCATAGTGACTGGCCCGGTTACAGAGAGTGGCGGCGGAATTAGCGAAATGCAGCTTGGGGAGGGTGATTCCGGCGGCTTGGAGTTGGGCGATCGCCGCCTCAAACCGCTGCTGTTGTTGCTGCATCGTACCAGTATCTAACTCATCAGCGGTGGCGAAATGCGAGTAGAGACTCGCCAATTGCAAATGAGGTAACGCTTGAATCTCCTGTAGCAGCGAAACCGCCTCCGTCCAAGGTCCCCCGAGGCGGGACATTCCTGTATCTAAGTTGACATGAACCCGCAGCGATGCAACCGTTGCCTCATCTGTAGACTGAGACAATTGGCTGTCTAACGCCTCTGAGATCATCTTGGCATGATCGAGATCGCAGAGAGTCGGTTCCAAGTTCCAGCGGACTAGGGCCTGAATATGTTGCGGGCTAGGATTGGCCCCTAACAGCAGAATTGGGGCTGTAATTCCCCCTTGACGCAGTTCTATCCCCTCATCCACGGTTGCAACGGCCAAAGCGTTTGCACCGGCGGCCAAGACCGTCTCAGCCACCGGAATTGCCCCATGGCCATAGCCATCGGCCTTCACCACCGCCATCAACTCAGTCTTGGGGGCCAAAAGCGCTTTGAGATGACGGACATTCTCGGCCAAGGCCTCTACATCAATTTCGACCCAGGCGCGATCGCACCCCCTCACCTCGGGGCCATACTGATGGCTAAATTGAACAACTCGTTCCCAAGTGAGCATGAGGACAAAGGGGTGAAGATTAGGGGCTAGAGTAGGGGTTTTGTCCCCACTTTCATCAACTCAGCGGCTTCAGCAATCTCGGTCCAGAGATCATACCACTGGGGTTCATCCGGGCGATCGCGATGAAGTTGAGCCAGTTGGTCGAGCATATCGTACCAAAGTCCAGCATCAGCCAGCAGTTGCAAACGTTCCTCAGCCGAGGCGGCGGCGAACTCCTCGTCAAAACTGGCTGTTGTATTGACTCGGACAATGGTTCCTGAGACACTTGCCTCAAACTTGGGTAACTCCACGGTCCAGACATAGCCTTGATAGAGTTCTAGGGGAGCAACATTGACAAAGGCGGGAATCGGTAAACCATAGGTTCCATGTTCGTCTCCGGTGAGGTAGCGAGTTTGGTAGACGAGTCGCTCTTGAGCATCCCGCAGGCTGAAAATGACCTCCATCCCTTCAATGGGGGGCGTGTGATAGAAAATCGTGGCATAGGCTTGACGGGTTAGGCCATAATTTTCCGGAGGTAAGATGGCACTGAGAGGACATTCGAGTTCTTGGCCATCGACAAAAATAGGGATCATTCGCTCTCCCGGTTGCTCGAAGTCCCCGAAACGAGTCCCGCCGCTATCTACTTGTTCTGGCGTTCCGCGATCGGGGGGATTGAACTCAACGGAAATTGACGGTTGCATCGAGAGGAGGGGAATGGCGATCACGATCGCAACGGCCAAGAGACTGACCAGAAGTGTCTTTAGTCTGTGAGTCATGATTGTCTAGGGAACTATAGGACATCAAGCTGATACAGTCGGCCATCATCGAGATAGATGGGAGAATACTCAACATAAGCTAAAGCCAGGCCACTGCGGTCACACAAGAGGCGGTATCTTCAGTTTCTACTCGGGATCATAGTGAACTCGGGTTTGGGACAATCCTCGGCGGCGGAGGCGATCGCTCAATTGTTGGGCCATCTCCCGATCTCGGAACGGTCCGATGGCCAGATGTCGTCCTCGGGGGCGATCGCGTCGTTGAATGGCTGTTCCTGGATTGACAGTGGCTTGAACTATCCCCACGGCTTCATCGAGGGCCGCCTCAGAACCGGGAATCACCACATAATAAGACCCGTTACGGGCATTACTCCCATTGAAGGGGGATTGATCCGGAACCGTGACGGCGGCGATTTGGGAGGAAATTCCCTGTTCGGCCAGTTGTCGCGATCGCCTTTCGGCGGCCCCACGTTGGCCGAACAGTCCCGCCTGAATAATTCGTTCCCCCTCGAAGATACCAAACCCGGCTTCAGGGTTGAGACGGCGAATCTGTTGCAAACGTTCAGAACTGCGACTGTTGACATAGACTAAATAACGAATCGTCGCCTCCCTCTCCCGGCTGGGTGGGGGAACGTCCGGCACATCGAGAGGTGGCGGAACATCAATCCAGGGACGCTCAGCTTGACTGAGAACCTGTACCGAGGGGGGCGTTTGGGCGATCGCCCCCGGAGACGCCACCATCATCCCCAGTACGCTCATTAGAGGTAGATTCAGCCAGCAACGTCGAAAAACACACATAGTCCGAAACCAGAATAAAACGGGGACAGGAGTGGGAAATTGAGAGTCAGGAGATTTTCTTGGGCCTAACTGCACAGAGTTTGAAGACTTAGGATATATTAGCCCTCAAGGGACAAAACTCCCGCAACCAATAGACGAGAACGACACGAGAACTCATATGGATATGCCAATTTGGCCCGGTGAACCCTATCCTTTGGGTGCGTCTTGGGATGGCCAAGGAACCAACTTTGCTATTTATAGCGAAAATGCGACCCAGGTTGAGTTGTGCTTGTTCGATGAATCCGGCCAGGAAACTCGGGTTCCTTTAACGGAAATCGAGAATTATAACTGGCATGGGTATCTCCCCGACATCAAACCCGGCCAACGCTACGGCTTCCGAGTTCATGGCCCCTTTGAACCCGAACAGGGCCATCGCTTTAACCCCAATAAGTTACTCATCGATCCCTACGCGAAGGCCTTAGATGGACCAATTGGCTATGATGAGGCGATCTTTGCCTACTGTTGGGATGATGACGATGAGGATCTCTCCTTTGGCGATCGCGATGATTCTCCTTGGATTCCCAAGGCTATTGTCGTCGATGAGTCCTTTGATTGGGACGGCGATCGCCTCCTGAATATCCCAGAACAAGAAACCGTCATCTACGAGATGCACGTCAAAGGCTTCACCCGTCAGCATCCCGACATTCCCTCGGACTTGCAAGGAACCTATCAGGGCCTGGCCCATCCCCAGGCCATTCGCTATCTCAAATCCCTGGGAATCACCGCTGTGGAACTGATGCCGGTTCATCATTTTGTCTCACAGCCAGGACATTTAGCCGAAACCGGCCTACGCAACTACTGGGGCTATGATTCCATTGCCTATTTTGCTCCCTACTGTGGCTACAGTGCCAGTGAGAATCATCAAGATCAGGTTCGCGAGTTCAAAGACATGGTCAAAGCCCTCCATGCTGAGGGAATTGAAGTCATTTTAGATGTGGTTTATAACCATACTGGCGAAGGCAATCATCTCGGGCCAACCTTATCGTTTCGTGGCATCGACAACGCCACCTATTACCGCCTCGTTGAAGATGATCCCCGCTATTACATGGACTTCACCGGCTGCGGTAATTCCCTCAACGTCAGCCATCCCCAAGTTCTCAAACTGATTATGGACAGTTTGCGCTATTGGGTCTTAGAAATGCACGTCGATGGCTTCCGCTTTGATTTAGCCTCCGCCCTGGCCCGAGAACTTTACGAAGTCGATAGTTTGGCGGCCTTCTTTGATATCATCCATCAAGACCCTGTTTTGAGTAAAGTGAAGCTAATCGCCGAACCCTGGGATATTGCTGATGGAGGCTATCAAGTGGGCAATTTTCCCCTACTTTGGTCAGAATGGAATGGTCGTTACCGCGATACAGTGCGCGATTTTTGGCGGGGCGAAGATGGAACTCTAGCGGAGTTTGCCTATCGTCTAACGGGAAGTTCTGATTTGTATAAATTTAACGGTCGTCGCCCCAGTGCCAGCATTAACTTTATCACCGCTCATGATGGCTTTACCCTCAATGATTTAGTCAGCTACAATGAGAAGCACAATGAAGCCAATAGCGAAGATAATCGAGATGGCGAAAGCCATAACCGCTCCTGGAATTGTGGCGTTGAAGGACCTACCGACGACCCCGATATTCTGGCATTGCGCAATCGCCAGCGGCGTAATTTCTTGGTTACTTTGATGTTATCTCAAGGGGTCCCCATGTTAGTCAGTGGTGATGAATTGGGACGCAGTCAACAGGGTAATAATAATGTCTATTGCCAGGACAATGAATTGGCTTGGATCGACTGGACATTACAGGCGGAAAATGCTAAACTACTGGAGTTTACTCGCCAGCTTATCCAATTCCGTCATCGCCATCCCGTCTTTCGCCGCCGTAAGTGGTTCCAGGGACAACCAATTTATGGGTCTCAGGTGACGGATTTGGGCTGGTTTAATCCCAATGGCGAGGAAATTGATGAGGAACAATGGCAAGAAGGGTTTGCGAAGGCGATCGCCGTCTTCTTGAATGGGAATGCGATTCCCGCCCGAGGGAAGCAGGGAGAACGGATTGTCGATGATAGCTTTTTGCTATTATTTAATGCTCATTATGAAGCGATTGAGTTTGCCTTGCCGGATAATTTCCAGACCTCAAAATGGCTCGTGGTTTTAGATACAACAGAAGCCAACTTTTGTGAAAGCAAAATTCGCTACAGTGGCGAAGATACCTTTACCGTTGAATCCCGTTCAACGCTATTGTTGAAACGTCAGTAAGTCTAACTCTAGGATTTGTCTTTTAACAGATTTTGACCTATGAACATTGGGGCAGAGTATTTAGGGGGCGATCGCGGCGAGTTCTCCCTTTGGGGGCCATTACTCGATCGCGTTAGCTTAGACTGTCTCACAGCGTCGGGGCGATCGCACTCTCTCGAACAAGATGATCGCGGCTACTGGCGAATTACCCTCTCCGACATTCCCCCCGGAAGCCGCTACCAGTACCGCCTCAACGGCGAAACCATCCGCCCCGATCCCGCTTCATTCTCTCAACCCGATGGCGTTCATAATGCCTCGGCGGTTGTCGATGATGGGGGCTTTTCTTGGGGGGATCACGATTTTGGTAGCTGTGAACACTTGGCCACCGCCTGGCGGGATAGTTTTGTCTATCAATGGACCTATTCCCAACACCGCAAGCGATATCATGGTAGCGATGCCCGCGATCGCCCCCTCTCCCAATTTGTCATTTGTAACCAAAATCACGACCAAATTGGCAACCGAATGTTAGGAGAACGCCTCTCCCAACTGGTGTCCTTTGATGCCCTCAAACTGGCCGCCGCCGCCACTCTCCTAAATCCGGCAATTCCACTATTATTTATGGGCGAAGAATATGGCGAAGATGCCCCATTCCTCTATTTTGTCGACCACCAAGATGCTGATTTAGTCGAAGCCGTCCGCCAAGGCCGCAAACGAGAATTTGAAGCCTTCCACGCCAGCGGCACTCCGCCCGATGCCGCCAGTATAGAGACCTTAAAAACCTCAACCCTAAACTGGCAAACTCGATTCTAGTGACTCCATCTGGCAAGGTTCCGGCCCAATTTTCCCTGAAATTCTAAACGGTCATGAATCTATCAAAATTCCTACCCTAACTGTTGTACTATACGAGAACAGTTAATCGTTAATCGTGACATCAGTACCAGTATCAAATATAAACTGGGTTAAGAAGAGAAACCCCAAAAAATCTGTCCCCGTATTCCCGAAATGGTGCGTTCCGGCAGCATACAGCCTGTCGGTAAAGCCTCAAAAGGGTTGCCAGCCGGAACACACCCTACCCCTCTCCGTAGAAGTCTCGAAGAAATACGCCAACACCCGAAAACAAGAAATCAATCGCTTCCTCTGGGATGACGACGCAGACCGTCTCACAGAGAAATTCATCAGCGTGGTGGTCTCAGAATTTGAAAAAAGCGGCACCCTCGTCGAAAAATACGATGTTGAGCGATGTTCAGCCGATGTTTCCGCTGAAATCCGCTTCGGCTACAGTTCCAACGAAATCGGCTTCGGCTGGACTAACGGCGTCGTCCGCGAACTCATCCACGACTGGCAGCAGCGATCGCCCTAACCCCCCTCCACCACTGCCAAAGGTTTGTTACCATAGAAACAGCATTATCGAAATCCCAAAGGCGAATTAAGACAACCACCACTTCGACTATCGCTCAGTGACCAGGGTACGCCCCTACGTCTTTTCTTTTGCCTCTTGCCTCTTGCCTCTTGCCTCCTGCCTCTTATGACCCATTCCCCCAAAAAAGTTGTCGTCGGCCTATCCGGCGGAGTCGATAGCTCAACCGCTGCCGCTCTCTTGCACCACGAAGGCTATGATGTAGTGGGATTGACCCTTTGGCTGATGAAGGGTAAAGGTCAATGCTGCTCAGAAGGCATGGTGGATGCCGCCGGAATTTGCGAACAGTTAGGCGTTCCCCATCATGTTGTCGATAGCCGCGAAGTCTTTGAAAACAACATTATCAACTATCTCGTCTCCGGCTATAGTGCCGGCGTGACCCCACTTCCCTGTTCCCAATGTAATCGGGCCGTCAAGTTTGGCCCCATGATTGACTATGCCCGCGAGGAATTGGGGGTTGACAAAATTGCCACTGGGCATTACGCCCAAGTCGATTTTGATGAAGAGACGGGCCGCTACCGCCTCTTACGGGCCGTTGACCGGCAAAAAGACCAAACCTATTTCCTCTATGATCTCTCTCAAGAGGTTTTAGCCCATTGTGTCTTTCCTCTCGGGAAATATCCCAAATCAGAAACGCGCCGTATCGCTGCTGAATTTAATCTCACCACAGCGGAGAAGCCAGAAAGTCAAGATTTATGTTTAGTGGAGTCCCACGGGTCCATGAAAACCTTTCTGGAGAAATATCTCGCGCCTAAACCGGGGGATATTGTCGACCTCGATGGCAAGGTTTTGGGACAACATGAGGGGATTCATAATTACACGATTGGCCAACGCAAGGGATTAGGGATTGCAGCGGCCCATCCTCTCTATGTGGTGGCGTTAGATACTGGGCGTAATCAAGTTGTGGTGGGCGATCGCGCCAGTGTTCACCATCCCGATTGTACCGTGAACCGGGTCAACTGGGTGGGCATGGCCGCCCCCTCCGCCCCAGTTCGCGCCCAAGTCCAAGTCCGCTACCGCACTCGTCCTGCTGAAGCCACCCTAGTTCCCTTGGACGGGGGACGGATTCAGGTCAAGTTTGATGAACCCCTATTTGGCATTACTCCCGGTCAAGCCGCCGTCTGGTATGACGGGGATGTGCTACTCGGCGGCGGGATTATCGAAGCCTCCGATGTAGCAAATCCCTCAGTTACACTCTCGGAGGGTCGTTCTCAATCCTCTTAGGGGTTAAACGGGTCATCAATCTGTGGTTAACCCTAAAGATATCTTCACCCCAAATAGATAGCTGTAGTCAGTAGATATAGGGACTAAGGCGATGACGAATTCTGAGCTTGCAGAAGCCCAAAATAATCAACTTAACGTCGAATACTATGGAGCAGATTTTCCTGTAGAACTATTGGTCAAAAGGATAGAGGAGGGAGACTTTATAATTCCTGGCTTTCAAAGAAAGTATGTTTGGAAAGAAAGAGACGCATCACGCTTTATTGAATCTTTACTAATTGGACTTCCAACTCCGTCTCTTTTTTTCGCCAAGGACAAGTGTTCTAATCAATATATCGTTATTGATGGGCAACAAAGATTAAGAACTTTACAATATTTCTATGAAGGATGTTTTCCAGATGGAAAAGAATTTAAACTAAAAAGAGTTATACCTGCTTTAGATGGATTAAACTACTCTAGCTTATCTCTTTCTCAACGCCGAGCCTTAAACAATTCAATTATTCACTGTATAATAATATCAGAGAATTATAATCTTAGAGGAATGTATTCCTTGTTTGAGAGGCTTAATACCACAGGAAATGCTTTAACTCCACAGGAGATTAGAAATGCCATTTATCATGGCTCTTTTAGTAAATTACTTCAAGAATTATCTGAGAACGAAATATGGAAATCTCTTTATCCTAAAGATAGCAATAGAGCAGAAGCACAGGAGTTAGTATTAAGATTTTTAGCATTGCACTATGACTTAGATAACTATACAGGGAACATGGTTGATTTTCTTAATAAGTTTATGATTGACAACCAAGATTTAGATATAATTTCAAGGATAGAAATTGAGAATATTTTTCTGAATACTGTTGAATTTCTTGATGAGTGTATTGGGGAATTAGTTTTTGCGCCTAAAGGAAAATTCAAGATAGCACTTTTTGAAACAGTTACGCTCATAGTATCGGAAGAATTAGAAAAAGACTTAGAATGTAAACGTTTTGAAAAATTCTATAATTTGCTGATTAGTAACGAAGATTTTAGGTCTTTTTCTGAGAAATCTACAACTGGTAAAAAGAACTTGATAGGGAGGATTCAATTAGCTAGAGAGATATATCAAAGTTCTTGATAAATGTGTCAATCTATTAGCTCTCATCGCCAAAGGTTAGAGAATCTTTTTTCAAAAATATCTGAAGTTTCTGATTTTGCTGCTCAAAGTGAATGGTCGAAATACCTTTGTATTTTAGTTTCAGGTTTTATAGAAGAATCCTTAAGGACTTTATTAGAAGAATATACAAAGAAACATTCTGCTGCTAATATCCAAAATTTTGTTGAAAAACAACTAAAAACAATAACAAATTGTAATACTAATAGAATCATAGAAGTTTTAAAAAAATTTAGTAATGATTGGGCGCAGGAGTTTGAACATCAAATCAAAGAAAAAAGTTCGATAGATGATAGCGAAATAAAGAATTCAATTGATAGTGTAATTGCCAATAGAAATAGTATTGCTCATGGCAAAAATGTCGGTATTACCTACTCTCGAATCTCTGTATATTATGCTGATGTTAAAAAAGCAGTAAAAACATTAGAAGACATAATAAAATAAAGCCGCTGAGATGTTGAATGTCTCGGCGGCTTCAATTCGTGATTGGGGTGAACTGGGATGTTTAGAAAAAGTCGAAAAAAAATGACGTTAGCCATGAGTCATGATCATGACTAACGCCTCCCCAAAAAGAAGGCACCTGAGTTAAAATAGAGGAATTGCATAGAATCAAAATGTGATGGCTGAATCATTTGAGTCACAAGAGCGGGAGGGCAAGTTGATTTGGGCGTTGATGTTGGTCTCCAACCGGGTGCTGTTGGGGTCGCGGGGGGCTAAAGTCTGGGAGGCTTGGTCCGAGACTGCTCCAACTCAAGACGAGCTAATCACCTGGGTGCGTTCAGGCAAGGGACGAGAGATATTGAACCTGAAGCGTTGGCAGGGATTGGCTGAGGCGAGATTAGGAGAATTAAGTCAGTTGGCGGAACAGGTGCTGGAGGAGGTACAAGAAACCTCGCCAGCCGTCAGGGAGGAAACGCCGCCGACGGGGGTAAAATCGCAGCCAGTGGAGGAGAGGGCAACTCCCCAACTTCGGCAACCGGACTCGGCCGTTAATAAGAAATTAGCACAGCATTTCAGGGATTCCCGTTTTGTGCAGAGGCTGAAGGCGGCGTTCCAAGAGGCTGAACAAGACTCGACGGCTCAAACGGCTGCCAAAGACTGGTTTCATCAGGGAGGTGAGGCGTTTTTGGCGTTGGATTTACGGGAGGCTGAGGCTTGCTGGCAAAAGTCCGTTGAGGCTGATCCGAACTATAGTTATGCTTATGCTTGGTTGGGGACGGTTTATAAGTATGACGATGAGCCGAGAAGGTCTCTGGACTATTGCAATCAGGCGATCGCGCGAAATCAGGGCTTGGCCTACGCTTATAAGGAACGCGGCAATGCTTACCTTGACCTGAAAGAGTATGAGAGGGCGATCGCCGATTACAACCAAGCCATCAAGCTTGACCCCGACTTTGTTTATGCCTACAACGGTCGCGGTATTGCCTACCGTCACCTGAAAGAGTATGAGAAGGCGATCGCCGACTTCAACCAAGCCATCAAGCTTGACCCCGACTATGTTCATCCCTACAACGGTCGCGGTATTGCCTACTCTAACCTGAAAGAGTATGAGAGGGCGATCGCCGATTACAACCAAGCCATCAAGCTTGA
>CAZXWM010000063.1:0-14342 GCA_964644215.1 uncultured Phormidium sp. | reverse complement strand
CGGCGCGATCGCCCGTGGGCAAGTTCTTGTAGGCATTCCCCAGGTTATTTTGGGTCATTGCCCAATCTAAGGGTGCCGTCTCAGGAGTCCAGACGC
The DNA here is from genome assembly GCA_964644215.1 of uncultured Phormidium sp. Lineage (GTDB taxonomy): Bacteria > Cyanobacteriota > Cyanobacteriia > Cyanobacteriales > Geitlerinemataceae > Sodalinema. The sequence goes on along the minus strand of CAZXWM010000063.1, from coordinate 14,246 downwards.
TGAGGGCGGCGTTATAGCAGTTGATGGCTTGTTCGAGGTTCCCGGCGCGATCGCCCGTGGGCAAGTTCTTGTAGGCATTCCCCAGGTTATTTTGGGTGATTGCCCAATCTAAGGGTGCCGTTTCGGGAGTCAAGACGCTGAGGGCGCAGTTATGGCAAGCGATGGCAATTTCAACGTTTACAGCTCGATTCCCCAAAGGAAATTTTCCAATCAAATTGCCAAACGCCCCAAATAATGCTGACAATAACTCCTGGGACTGTTCAGGGTTCTGACGTTGCAGACTCTGCCAGGATTGCTGCAAGGCTGGGATTAAATCCCCATTGAGTAAACTGAGATGTTCCCGAAGAAGGGGATAAATCTGCTCCGCCGCCCCCCGACACTCTAAAATTTTCTTAAAGAGCATTGACAGAAACGCCATCTGTTCCCCGGCTTGAGGGTCAACCTCCAAATTCATCCCCGTCGTCCGAGTTGTGCCGCCACTTGCTGCTCCAGTCTGCAACACCTGTTGCACCTGTTCCCGTCCCTCTCGCGCAATCTGCAAGCATCCCTGCAACGTGCGCCAAAACTGCCGTGAACTGAGTTCCCCATCTTCCAGGGGCAAATCCGCTTGTAGGCGCACTTCCCCATCCCTGGGGTCTCGTTGCCAGCGCACCAGTTTATAGCGCCACCCCAGATGCAGTAAGCATTGCAACCCCAGTTCATAGTGAGGCTGGTCTGAGTTGAGGGTCAACAATTGGGGCAGAACGATTTTGACAAATTCGCCATCCTCTTCCAGGGAAATGAAGACCGTCAACCCCTCTCGCTGTACCTGAAGCTGTTGTTCTTGGAGATTCGCCTGGTAGGCCCAGTTTTGCTGTTGCAGAAACTCACAAAGTTGTTGAACGTGCATCATGATTATTGCGCTGATAACGGGTCATAAACGAATTGGGGTGAGAGACCGAGTGTCTTCAAGACACCCGGTCTCTGGTCACGCATCTGGGTCACTCAACTGTTGCAATTGCGCCCCCAGTTGTCCGAGGAGTTCCTCCGGCAACATCTCCCGTAACGCCGCCAGTAACTGCGCCTCGACCCCCACTCGTCCAGGGTCTTCTCCCGTCGCTAACACCTGCTTCAACCGCGTCATCCCCTCCTCCGTCAGTTGAATCAACCCGGACAACAAGCGATTAAACTGTTTCTCCGTAACCTGACCATCCTCGACGGCGATGCCGGTACTGCTGCGCACTTCCCCATCACTGGGGTCATATTCCCAACGCAATAACTTGACCTCCCACGCCATGGCTAACATAGTCTGGAAGGCAACACCTTTGTAGTGATGGTCTTTGAGATACAGCAGTTGTGGGGCAAAGAGGCTGAGATACTCGCCCTCCTCTTGCACGGCAATCACAATCACAAAATCCTCGACGATATCCGAGTTCACGGCGGTGATGATGCGGTTCTTCTCGGCTTCAACCCGATAGCGCCAGTCTCGATGGTCAAGAAACTGGGCAATTTGCTCAATTTGGATAGTCATCAGCGTCCCTCCTGGGTGGCGTTCTAGTCCATTAACCCTGGAGAAGGAGGTTTTTATGCAGAAGCGGGAAAATTTTTGACAAAGAGACCGAGTGTCTTCAAGACACCCGGTCTCTGGTCTTCGAGCCAGGTCGTTCGGCCCTAGAGATTCAGGCCCGCTTGGAGAGCCTGGTTATTGATGTGGAGGCACTTAGTCAGGAGGTCTAAGGCTTCTTCCGGGTTGAGAGACTGAGTGCGTTTGTAGTCAATGACCGCTATCCCCAGATAATAGCCATCTAAGGCCATCTGCCAATCTCCCTGCTGGAATCCCAAGTCCCCCAAGGCTAGGGCCGTGTTTAGGCATTCTCGGGGGAACTGTTGGGGACGGAAAATCTCTAAGGCGATTCGGTAACAGATGACGGCCCAGGCTTGGTTCTGGGAGGGGGACTCTCCGAGTTGGGCGGGGTGTTGGTAGGCGTTGCCCAAATGATAGAGGGTGTGACCATAATCTTCCTCTGGCCAAGGTGGGTTATCCTTAGACCCCTCGATGACGGCCATCAGTTGGCCATTCAGCCATTGGGGTTGGGCGGCTAACTGCTGACAGAGGGCGGAGTCTCCCCCGTCTTGATAGCTACGAATAAAGTGGTTGAGAATATCCCAGGCTTCTGGATTGGTCAGGGACAGGTCAAGGGGTTTGATGGTTTGAAACATTGAAGAAAAAGGCAAAAGGCAAAAGGCAAGAGGCAAGAGGGGAGAAGAAGGCAAGAGGCAAGAGGCAAGAGGCAAAAGAAAAGACGTAGGGGCGTACCCTTGTGGTCGCCCTCTTGTGGTCGCCCTCTTGTGGTCGCCCTCTTGTGGTCGCCCTCTTGTGGTCTCTTGTGGTCTCTTGTGGTCGCCCTCTTTTGATTCCTTCGTGGCTTGGCTGAATGAACCCGGACATCGAGTGTGGGTTGCCTCTAGTTCATTAACGCTGGCGAGGTCGTATTTTAGGCAGAAGGGTCCGAATGTCTGGGAAATTGGCGGTTTCAGTCTGGCCGGGGTTGGGGTTAGGGGGCGGTTTCCAAGAGCCGGGAGGGGGTCAGGAGTAGGGCTAGGGCGACGAGGACTGGGGGTAAGGCGGTCAGGGCTAAGACGGGTCCGTAACTGCCGAAATGCTCGAACCCTAGGGCGAAGGAGACGGGACCGGTGGCGGTGCCGATGACGGCGAGGGTGGTGGCAAAGCCGGTAATGCTGCCGAGGTGAGAACGCCCAAAGTAGTAGGCGTATATCCCCGATCTCAAGACCCCGTTCATGCCCTCAATTAACCCCAATAGACCGCCGTAGAGTAGCATTCCTTCCCCTGTGGTGATGCGTACGGCAAGGAATAAGGCACTAGCCATCAGCAGTAACATGGTGGCCATGAGAAATCGTGGTGAGATGCGATCGAGTAAGACTCCGGTGATGAGGTTGGCGAGGGCGGTCATCACGCCGAAGGGTACAAAGACCATGGCCGCTACGGATCGCTCAATGCCGGAACTGGCCATAATCGAGTAGTGGTGGAAGAGTAGGCCGGTGATTAACATGGCCACGCAGATACTTCCGGCGGTGAAGATCCAAAAGGTGAGGGTGCGGCGGGCGGCGGGCAGGGTATAGTTGACTTCGCTGAGGGTGACGGATTCTCCGGCCTGATGGCGGCCGTCGGGCTGTAGGCCGTAACGTTCGGGTTGCTCGCGGTAGACAAGCGCCCCCAGGGGTAGGATGGTGAGGGCGACGACTCCCCCTAAACTGGCGTAGGCCAATCGCCAGCCGAGTTGATTGATTAAGCTTTCGATGATGAGGGGAAATACGCCAATTCCTAGGGCCAGGCCAATTCCTGAGATGCTGAGGGCGAAGCCTCGACGACGGACAAACCAGAGGTTGATGACGTTGAGGCTAACTAGGGCTAAGGCCCCTTGTCCTAAACTGCGGATGGCGATAAACCCTAGGGCTAACATGACGATGTTGGCGACTAACCCCATGTAAACGCAGGCCAGGGCGAAGAGACTGGCGATGAGGATGACGGCTTTGCGGGGGCCGGAACGGTCGATGAAGCGTCCGATTCGGGGCAGAAAAAAGGAACCGCTGACGGTTCCGAGGAGGTAGAGAAATGAGACGAGCGATCGCGAGATGTCGAGATCGAGGATAATTTTATCGAGGAAGACGGACACGCCCACGGTTTGGCCGGGGATGGTCATCAGCATCCCTAAACTCCCGGCTAGGAGAACGATCCAGCCGTAGTAAATGGGGGAGGCGGCAATGAGGCGGCTGTGTTTAAGGGGTTGTTCTGACAACGGACTCTCGGTAATTCTATGCGGCAACCATCAGGTTTGATAGTACCGTACATTGAGATTGTGCTTCTCGCTGGATTCTGCCCCCTTTGACGGCCGCGTTGAGGCGTTGCAAAGCCTCTAAATCGGTCGGTCGGTAGGCCCGATGTGTGAAGACTTGGTAGATCAGTCCTTCTGACGCGACGCTTAAACACCCTGTTTCAAATGCGGATTCAACTAACGTAGAAATCATTTTTGTTGACCCTTGTTACACCCTTGATGACTCTAGTATGCCACTTTATGACAGTGGCATAGCTGATGTTAATCCGGGTTGGGTGTGATAACGATCACTAACGGGGGTGGAATGGGTTGAAGATGGTTTTTTCAGGGTTGAATGGGGGGTTTGACCCCTCATGTGGTGAGAAGCAAGGAACGGGGATGGGTGGGTTGAGGGTTCAGAAATTGGCCCAGAAACCGGGTTTCTCGGAGAAACTCGGTTTCTAGTTGGGGTTAGCCGTTTTTGACGATCGCCCCGAAGTCGGCTAAAACGCGGGCGTGGTTGCGTAATAATCCCAGGAGATTGAGACGATTGGTTTTCACGGCTTCATCGTCGGCCATGACTAAGACACTGTTCTCGCCGTCGAAAAACTCGCGAACGGTGGGCGCAATTTCGACTAAGCCTTCAATGAGTTGGCTATAATTACGTTCTCGTTGGGCGGCTTCGGTGCGCGGTAATAGCCCTAGCAAGGCGTCATAAAATCCCTGTTCGGCGGGAGATTCAAATAACTCGGGCTTCACGACGGTTTTGGGGTTCAATTCTTGGGTGGAGAGGCTTCCTTTTTTGGCTAAGCGGGCAGACCGATTGACGATTTCATAAATGACATCTAGGGTTCCGTCTTGACGGATTTGTTGCAGAAACTCGGCGCGATCGCGGGTATCCAAAACATCCTCTAACGCCCGTTGGGCATAATCGGCGTCGTCTTCTCCTAATACCCCATTGACGAGGTCATAATCAATGCCCTTGTCATCTTGCAATAGGGTTTGTAACCGTTGCAGGAAGAACTCTTGCAGTTGCGTGAGTAATTCGGGGGAGGCTTGGGGATGGGCGGTTTTGAATGTCTCCACGCCCTGCTGCAAGAACTGATTGAGATTGAGTTCTAAATTTGCCGCCCAGATGATGTTCACCACGGCATTGGCGGCGCGACGGAGGGCGAAGGGATCGGAAGATCCACTGGGTAATAAACCTAAGCCAAAAATACTGACTAGGGTATCGAGGCGATCGCTCAAACCAACGATTTGTCCCGTCACGGTTTGCGGTAAAATATCATCCGCGCCGCGCGGTAAATAATGCTCGAAAATTGCCCGAGAAACGGCTTCGGCTTCCCCACTGACACGGGCATATTTCTCACCCATGACCCCTTGCAGTTCCGGGAACTCATAGACCATTTGACTGACTAAATCTGCTTTGCAAAGATAGCAAGCCCGGCGAATGTTCGTCTGATCGGACTCAGAGAGATTTAGTGCTTTACCAAGTTTGTCGGCGACGGCAGTTAGGCGATCGACTTTATCTTTAACAGTCCCTAAATCTTCTTGGAAGGTAATCGTTTCTAACTGCGGAACGAGAGTTTCTAAGGGCTGTTCACAATCGGCTTTATAGAAAAACTCGCCATCAGCCAGTCGCGCCCGAATGACTCGTTCATTTCCGGCGGCGATGAGGTCGGATTTTGCTGGATCGCCGTTAGAAATGGTGATAAAATAAGGTAGAAGTTCTTGGGGTTTTTCGGCGTTAAGAACGGGGAAATAGCGTTGATGAGAAACCATGACCGTGGTGATGACTTCCGGGGGCAAAATCAGGAAATCATCGTCGAATTTGCCCAAGACGGCGGTGGGATATTCCACCAATTGCACCACTTCCGCGAGGAGATCTTCGGGGATATCAGCGGTTCCCTCCACTTGGGCGGCGCAGCGATGAATCCCCTCGATGATGGTGTCGCGACGGTGTTGGGGGGTGACTTCGATCGCCGCTTGACGTAAATTCTCTAGGTAGTCGCTGGCGTGGCTAATGGAGACGGGATCGGGGTGGAGAACGCGATGGCCGGCGGAGTGGCGATCGCTCGTCACCACATCTGAGCCACTGGTAATAGTTAGGGGTAAAATACTCTCATCGAGGAGGGCTACTAGCCAACGAATGGGACGGGGAAACCGCAAATCCCCATCGCCCCAACGCATAAAGCGTTTTCCTTCGAGTTTGAAGATCCATTGGGGGATGAGTTCCGTCAAAATATCCGCCGTGGCCCGGCCGGGAATCTGTTTGCGGACAAAGACAAATTCTCCTTTCTCCGTGTCGCGGATTTCTAAGTCTGCTAAGGAGACTTCCTGTTTGCGGGCGAACCCTGCGGCGGCTTTGGTGGGTTGTCCATCTTTGTAGGCGGCCCGAACTGGGGGGCCTTTGATGTCTTCGCTGCGATCGCCTTGTTGACTGGGGAGGTTATGCAGCAAAACCGCGAGACGGCGTGGGGTTCCGTAAATCTCCACCGCCGCCGGTTCGATGAAGGCCTCGCTGAGAGAGGTGGGGATGCGATCGCACCATTGGGCGATCGCCCCATCGACAAAACTGGCGGGGAGTTCTTCAGTCCCGACTTCGAGGAGAAAGGTAGGCATTGTCAGTGAATCGTTAATCGTTAATTGTTAAGTGTTAACCGTAGGTCAGTTTACCCTGATGAGGGGGTCGTCTTCTAGGGAGGGCGACCACCAGGGTACGCCCCTACAGCCCAAAATGAACTTAAACATCCGGTTCAAATTGACAAATTGAGGGTTCTACGGGACAGGTGGAGGGGTTAACTGGGTTATCGAGCAAAATTACCCGCACCAGAGTCGTCATGTTAGCTAAGGGAGAAATGTCTAAAATGTCGTTGTCTTCAAAGTCGGCCCAGTTTAGGCTGGCTAGTTGGGGGAGAGAACTAATATCTTGAATTTTATTATCACGAATATACAATTCTGTCAAGGCATTTAGACTCGATAATGGCTCGATATTACTAATCTGATTGCCACTTAAATACAACTCATTTAAACCCGTCATCTGTTGTAAACCATTAAGGTCAGAAATGGCATTATTGTCAAGATGCAATTCATACATCTCGCTGAGAGGAAGCAGGGGCGAAATATCCTCGATCTCGTTATTATTCAAAGACAGGGTTTGTAACTCAACTAGAGAACTGAGGGCAGCAAGATCTTCGATTTCGTTGTCATTGAGAAACAAAAATCGTAACTCAATCAAAGAACTGAGAGCCGCAATGTCTTCAATTTCGTTGTCATTGAGAAACAACACGCGCAAATTCACTAAAGAATTGAGGGCAGAGATATCACGAATTTGATTGCGATCGAGGTTAAGTTTACGCAAATTCCGCAGCGAGGCTAGGGGAGAAATATCTTCAATTTCATTAAGACTGAGGAGAATTTCTTCGAGTTGCGTCAGCCGACGTAAGGGAGAAATATCGCTAATCTCATTGACACTCAAATCGAGGCGAGTTAGATGAGTTAGAGAGGCAAGGGGGCGTAAATCACTGAGAGATTGGGCGCTAAGATTGAGATCTGTAATGGTATTGAGGTTGTTTTCCGCCTCAAGACAATCGTCACTATCGGCGCGAGTTAGCATTACCTGAATTGTGCGTTGCGTGGCCTCTGGAAGGCGATCGCGGTCCAGACACCATTGGGCGAACCCCTGTCGAGATTGCTCTTCAACCGAGGTGGACTGGGGTATCTTGTCTTGTGGCCAACTGTCACGATTGAGGGGTTGCGCCGACAGATTTCCAGTCGCTTCTCCTAGCAGCAACAATCCCGCCGCGATGACTCCCCATCTCAATAATTTAAGCCAATTTTTTTGACGATTCACAGTTTCTGATATCCTTCCTCTGTATCTCGGGTATATCTCGGGCATTTTACCCTTTTAGGGCATCAACAATTCGCTGAAGGGCAACGGAATGAGAGGCTTTAAATAAGACGCGATCGCCCCCTTTCAAAAATGCTCGTAATCGTTCCGTCAAAGCCTGATGAGCATCAGGAGTCTCGATATTTTCAATATCCACAAAAGATAACCCATGAGCGCCATCAGCCATCGCTTCAGCTTCGGGAAGTTCAGCCAAAATAAACAAAGCATCTAAATTAAGCTGTTTCACCCGTTCCCCCACCTGTCGATGAAAATCAAGAGATTGTTCCCCCAACTCCTTCATGGTTCCTAACACCGCAATCCGCCGTTTTCCGGGGACTTCTCCCAGTAACTCCAAGGCAGCCAGCATCGATTCGAGTCCAGCATTGTAGGTTTCATCCAAAAACTCGATATCTCCGGCTAGGAGATGTTTCTGGGCGCGTCCATTGGGAATGTTAACGGCTAATCCATGGGTGAGGCGATTAGTATTGAGATTGAGAAGGCGGGCCACGGCGATCGCCGCCAGGTAATTCAGGGCATTATGTCGTCCTGGAAGGGGCAGCGGATAGCGTCGGCCTTCAAGTTCGAGGGTATGAGAATCAAGGAGGGTTCCCTGCAAATCTCCCGCCGTTAAGCCAAAGGTGAGGGTTTTTCCGGCCCACACCGTCGCCGCCGTTTCCATCAATAAGGCATTATCGGCATTGAGAACCGCACAGCCAGTTTGAGGCATTTCTGCCAAGAGTTCACATTTCGCCTCGGCGATCGCCTCTCGTGATCCCAACAAGCCAATATGGGCCGTTCCCACATTAGTAATCACCCCAATATCGGGCCGGGAAATCTGCGTCAGTTCAGCAATTTGCCCCTTTCCCCGCATCGCCATTTCAACCACTGCATAGGTGTGATTCTCATTCAATTGCAGCAGGGTTTTAGGAACACCAATTTCGTTATTGAAATTTCCCTGAGTTTTCAGAACATTGCCATGAATCCCTAATATGGCTGCAATCAGTTCCTTGGTGGTGGTTTTGCCCACCGAACCCGTCACCCCAATCACCGGAATCGCATGAGTATCTCGCCACCAGCGGCCTAAACGTTGATAGGCCGCCAGAGTATCAGGGACTACCAGTTGCGGTAAATTCTCATCATCGAGGGGCCGGTGAACCAAAACGGCGATCGCCCCCCGTTCCCAGGCCTGATAGACAAAATCATGGCCGTCAAACTTATCCCCCGACAGGGCAATAAACAAATTTCCGGGACTCACTGTGCGCGTATCCGTAGAAATCCCCGTACAGGCGCGATTGAGAGATTGTTCTGAAACCCCTTTCGGGGTTGCAGCGAGGACATGGGCAAGATGTTGAAGGAAAACGCGCATGGTGGCAATCTGGAGATGAGACGGTTAGAAACGATGGTAGGATTTGGGCGTTAAGACCTTGCGTTGTACTTGGCGCAAGATGACCCAACCGATCATACAACCGATAAAGTAGTGCAGGAAATCCCAGGGGTCGAAGCTGGTGCCGATGAGGAGTCGCCCCACGAGGGTTTGGCGGATGGTTTCCAAGATGGGATGTTGGGACAGTTGCAACAATTCCAGCACAGTGGTGAGGAGAAAGATGATGATGGCGATCGCCCCCGCCGCCAATTCTGGGACGATATAAGCCACCAGAAACATCCAAAAAAGTTCATAGAATATCGTCCCCGCCGGGTTTTGCAGCCAGGCCGGCAATGGTACAGTATAAACCCGACTGCCGATTCCCAGGGCAACGGAGACAACCATGGCGATCGCCAAATAGAGACGATAGCGACGAATACGCTGTTGGCGTGCGGTACGGAATTTCATCGCAGTTCCAACCTAAAAGAGAACAGATCCAATCGACCCGTTGAGGCGATGATAGCATTAGGCAAGAGGCAAGAGGGTAGGGGCGTACCCTTGTGGTCGCCCTCTTCGGGCAAGAGGCAAGAGGCAAGAGGCAAGTCACTCCCTATTCCCTGTTCCCTGTTCCCTATTCCCTTCCCCCAACGAATTACAGTTATAAAGCATCGCCTCTTCAGCCTCTGTCAAGGAAATTTGTACATGGGGAACCCGATCGAGCCAATTTTGGAACGATCGCCCTCCCTGGGCAATAAACTCGTGCAACGGAGGCAACACCTGGGGTCGATAGAAGCCACAGAGCGGTTCCCAGCCGGCTTGAGACCGGGGAACAGCCACCAACTGGTCAGAAGAATGGTTTTCTAAATGATTCACCCAGCCCTGCAAAATCGCCCCATCGAGACAGGGTAAATCACAGCCTAACAGCCAAACCCAATCCACCTCAGCCGGGTTAGACTCCCGCAAAACCTGTTGCAAGGCCACCAAGGGACCTTCTCCGGGCTGTTCATCGGCCAACCCTTGAAAATTAGCCGGGAGAATCTCTCGATAGCGATCGCCCCAAGGGGTCATAATGGTGACATCTCCCACCACAGCGGCCGCCACATCATACACCCGCCGCAACAAGGGAACTCCCTCCCACAACACCAGAGACTTATCCCGGCCCATGCGGCGACTCTGGCCCCCCGCCAAAATTACGGCTTTCACCTTAACGGACATGATTGCGTAACTCCTCAACTTTCCTCAGCAACCGCCCTTGACTCAGGTTCTGTTCGGCGGTGGTTAACCCCGACTGTAACCCGTCACAAACACCGCAACGCCAATAATAAAAGCCCAGATTCCAGATAGCTGCTGGCGTCAGGGCGGTATTTTCTCCAGCCAGAGTATCTTGCAACATCTCGATATAGCCGCTTTCTGACTCAAGGAGGGCATCGCTTCCCCCTAAGTCATATTGAATTGGATGTAGATGTAATCGTTCCCAGGTGGGGTTGCTGTTGTCCTCTCCGGGTTGTCCAAATTGACCAATAATCGCCGGGCGACTGCGGGGCAAATCACAACTGCCTTCTAAGCCCTTGACGGTGGTAAAACAGGTCTGTTGACGTAAGTTTAGGGCGGTTTGAAACAGGCCTTCGGTGGGAGGATGGACGAAACCGCAGACGAGATGCGTTTCCCCCCCATAGGGTGTCCACATCAGTTCCATGGTGGCAACGGGGGGACGTTTGCCCAGTTGATCTCGATAGGTGACGAGTTGTTCGGCGGCGGGGAAGAAATTAGGCTGATAGTAGAAACTAAGGCGATGATGGTCCAGAAGGGTTGAGAGGCGATCGCATCCCAGTTTCGTCCAATCAACGCCCAATCCTTGCCAAATATCAATCAACGGTATTCCGTATTTGGTGGGCATCCGGCCACTCCCATGAGTCAGACAGGCGACTCCCTCTATCGCTAAGCCTAGGGCTGTGATGACGGTGACGGGGGCCGTGCGCGATCGCCCATCGTAGGGACAGCCTAACACCGTCACGAATCCCTCGATCGCGGGCAGTTTCTCGGCATGGCGATCGCAGGCATCCAAAAACCCCGCCAGTTCCTCCCCTCGCGGCCGTTGAATACGATGGGCGATTAAAAATGCCCCAATCTGGGCGGGAGTGGCTTCTGCCGTCAGCATCATCGCCATCGCTGTGGCGGCATCCTCTCGACTGAGATTTTTGCCCGTATGGGGGCCGCTACCAACGCGCTGGATAAAGGGACGAAATGTGTCGCTCATCGTCAAGGATGCCATTGAGGGGAACAGGTGCAGTCAACCTACTTACCATTGTTTCAGGAGTCACCGCCTCAGGGCAATGGGATTATTCTCCCGCTGCCGTCTCATGATGCAATTTTTGAATCTCGTCCATGTCACCAGTCCTCTGAAGACTCTACTACCTCCTCGATTCAACCCGACCCTGGCTAAGAGCGATGATCTGATCAGCGTGACGGAGCACCAAGGGGCGGTTGGAAACGATCACGAGGGTGGGTGATTGGGGGGCAGGGTAGTTGGGCGTAGATTTGCAGGCAGATGAGTGGGTTCCCCGCATCCGCTGCCACAGGCGCTGCTCGGTCTCGATATCCAGGGCGCTGGAGAGGTCATCAAAAACGAGGAGATCCGGTTGGCGTATGAACATGCGGGCAGCGGCGGTACGCTGAATCTGCCCACCCGAGAGGCGCATGCCTTTAGCACCAATCCTGGTTTCGAGACCTTGGGGCATAGTTGCCACATCGTCTGCCAAGACCGCCATCTCAATAGCTTTGGCCAGGTCAGCGGGCGATCGCTCTAGCCCCAGCAAAATATTGTCTTTAAGCGAGCCGCTAAATAGTTGCGGGACTTGCGGTGTGTAGGCACAGCGGGGCGGCACAAAAAAATTAGCCGGATGCTCTACCCGTTGGCCATTCCAATAAATGTCGCCCGTTTGCAGTGGCAGTAACCCTAGCAGGGCGTGGAGCAGGGTGGTTTTGCCCGCCCCCACCGGGCCTGTGATGGCCACCAGACTGCCCCGAGGGATGGTCAGACTCACCTCCCGGATGCCGCGATCGCATCCAGGGTACAGATAAGTCAGGTTGCAAACTCGTAGTTCCCGCAGGGCTGAGTGCTGATCGCGCACGGGTTGGGCCACGGCAGGTAGGGATGGTTTACGCATCCATAAATTTTGCAGGTGTAGGGGATGATGGGCCACCCAGGTCTGGACTGAAGCCCCCTGGAGGAGGCCGGCCATGCGCTCAAAAGAGACTTCCGTGCGTTTGCACAGGGCCAGGTAGCGCCCCAAAAAGCTCAAGAATCCGGTTACGAACGACAGGGCGTAGACAAACAGGGCAAAGTCTCCTACTGTCAGCGGTGCTGCTCCTGACTGCTGCGTTAGCGCTACAACCAGCAGAATCAGGCCCGTGCCTAGGCTAACGACGTTTTCAAAGGCGGAGTCGAGCAGAGCGGTAAAGACCCGATCCTTGACCATCAGGCGACGGCGGTGGGCATTGACCTGGCGAAAATGAGCCAGTACCTCAGGTTCTGCTGCCGCAATTTGAATTGCCTGAACGGCGCTGAAGATTTCGCCCAGCAGGCCAGTGACCGCCTGGGTGGCCTGACGGCTGGCTTGCCAGTAGCGTTTGATGTGCGATCGCAGCCGCTGAATCACCATCACTACCCCCACCAGGGGCAAAAACACCAGCAGGGTAATGCGGGCATGGATGGTCAGCAAAATCACCACAAAGACCAGCGAGAACAACCCGTCCCCCACAAAATCAGCGATCCAGACCACATTGTTTTCAATCTGCTTGGTGTCATCCCGCAGGTAGCTGAGCACTTCTCCTGGTGAGGCCGATACGTTTTCTGTGGGTTTCGGAGCTAAGGGTTGAGCCCCCGGACGTTGAAGCAAATAAGCCAGAAAATTACGTCTGAGTAGGGCGCTGATGGTGAAGCGATAGTGATTTCTGACGTACTGGCCTACCACCAGGGCAATAATTCGCCCAGCCCCCACCGCGAGCAGTAATATCACCCAGACCCAGGCCGACACGTCTAGGCGAGCCGTTCCCGTCAGGGTGTCAAAAAACTCTCGAATAATTAGCCCTGGAATCGCCGGGAAAAAGCTGGCAAACACAATCCATAGGACCCCATCGGCGACAAATAGCCTGGGGGCATAGCGCATCAGGTGCCAGAGGAGGTGCCAGGTGGGGGTAGGTGGGGCATGGGGGGGAGTCATGGGTGGGGAAGAGGGAAAGGGGCAAGGGGGAAGGGGAAATATTTAGGAATGGCTATTGGTCTGGTCGGTTTGCAATACCTGGGCAAAGTAAGAGGTGGGATCGTTGGCTAGGGTGGTGCGATCGCCATATTCACGAACTTGACCCTCATGCAACACCAGAATTTGGTCGACTCGCTGCAAGGTGTTGAGTCGGTGGGCAATGATGATGCCTGTGCGTCCAGCCAAAAGGGTCGCCATGGCTCCTTCTATCAGGGTTTCGGTGGCTGGATCGAGACGCGATGAGGCTTCATCGAGGATGACCAAGCCTGGATCTTTCAGAAAGGCTCGGGCCAGAGCGAGTAATTGAGCCTGCCCGGCTGAAAGCCCGCCGCTATCGGCTCCCAACAGGGTGTCTAACCCGTGGGGCAGGGTCTGCAGCCAAGGAGATAGGCCCAGACAGTCCAGGCTCTTCATCAGTTGGTGATCTTGAATTGCCGGGTTGAAAAAGGTGAGGTTGTGGCGAATGGTGGTTTGAAACAGCTGCACATCCTGAGTCACTAACACCACTCGCTGCCGCAGGTGTCTGAGGGGAACCTGATCGATGGCTCGATTCCCCAAGCGGATTGTCCCAGATTGCGGGTCATACAGGCGCAGCAGCAACCGGGCCAGCGTGGTTTTGCCGCTGCCAGTGCGCCCGATCAGGCCCAGTGTCTGACCTGCCGGGAGATGAAAGGTGAGGTTTTGGAGAGTGTAAGGGAGATGGGTAGATGGGTGGGTGGGGAGATGGGGGGATAAAAGCTGGGTACTGGGTGTTGGGTATTGGATATTGGCTTCGGCTTGAGACCTAGAACCCAGAACCTGAAACCTAGTACCCTTCTTGGTTGCTTGCCAATCGCCTGCTTCTTCGTAACAAAACCACACGGCTTCAAACTCAACAGATAGCGCCCCCGTCGGTAAGGTTTGCTGGCCCTCGGGTTTGA
>CAZXWM010000062.1:6241-14388 GCA_964644215.1 uncultured Phormidium sp. | reverse complement strand
CTCGACACCGCAGACATGAATCGGTTGATACTCTCCCGTCGAGATGGCCATCATCTGACTTCCCTGGCCGCGAACCGCCACAAACAGCGTTCCAGAGCCATCAGGGGTGAGGCTGAGGGCCGGACAACCCATGACCCCCACTTTCACCTCGCCGTCTTCAATCAACGCCAAGGCGATCGCATATTGGTCTTGACGTAAAAAGCCTTTTGTACCATCAATGGGATCTAACGTCCAAAAACGAGGCGCAACCTGACCATTGCCGCGATCGATCCAGTTGAGAATCTCAGTTTCACTGGCGTTGGCCTCGATTTCGCGCACATAGGAGACCACCTTAGCGCGATTGGTGTCATAGTCCGGCGATCGCAACGCCGCCGCATCCTCCTCCCCGACAATCGAATCATCAGGGAACGCCTCCCCCAACGCCTTACAAACCAAAGCTTGCGCCCCATAATCAGCCACAGTCACCGGGCTTTTATCCGATTTTTCCATCGCCGAAGGAATATCCTGACGGACACGCTGACAGAGTTTCGCCGCCGCAAGGGTGGCCTGAATCGCAACTTGTTTTTCCTGTTCGTAAGCCATAACACAATAACCCGGTTTGGACGTAGAGTTGAGCAAGGGTCGAGTCCCCATCAGCCATAAAGATGGGCAACAAATTCGCCATAGCCATTGTACGGGAGGGTGGGAACCGTCTCCCAAGAGAAAGACGGCCCGCGACTCACCAACCGTTCTTGAGCCTGAGACCAACGGGGATGGGGTTTACTGGGATTCACATTAGCCACAAACCCATATTCATTAGGAATGAGACTATTCCAGTAGGTGGCCGGCTGTTGCTCAACAAACTCAATTTTGACAATGGATTTGGCCCCCTTAAAGCCATACTTCCAAGGCACAACCATACGAATCGGAGCACCATTTTGTTTAGGAAGCGTTTGTCCATAGGCCCCCGTGGCAAAAAAGGCCAAATCATTGGCCATCTCTTCGATGGTTAAGCCCTCGGTATAGGGCCAGGGTAAAGCGTTGGGCCGCCAACCAGGACCCGGAACCACCTCAGAATCATAATAAGAACTGAAGCGAACAAACTTGGCACTGCTGAGGGGTTCGACATCCTCCAAGAGTAAACGCATCGGGAAACCGGCCCAGGGAACCACCATCGACCAAGCCTCCACACAGCGGAAGCGATAAATGCGTTCTTCTGTGGGAAACTTGCGTTTTAAGTCATCAATATCGTAAGTTTTGGGAGATTTGACTAATCCGCCCACGTCAACTTTCCAGTTTTCCGTGGGTAGGGCCTGGGCCGCTTGCCAAATGGATTTGCTGCCACCAAACTCGTAGAAGTTGTTGTACTCGGCGGTGAGTTGTCTTGCTGTGACTTGGCGATCGCCCAGCGAGGCGGCCGTAAACTGAGGATTAGCTGCTAAATTCGGCAACGGCTGCGTTCCGGCTAGGGCGTCAACATCCGAGTCAGAGGAACGCCCACAGCCCGTTAGACCGAGGGTACTCAGTCCCACACCGGCGGCGAGACTACCTTTGAGAAAACGACGACGATTCCAAAAAACGGTTTCAGAACTGACGGAGGCTTCGGAACGAGTCCAGGGTTTGGGAAGATGAATAAACACGTTGGGGAGGGAACAGGGAACAGGGAACAGGGAACAGGGAACAGGGAACAGGGAACAGGGAATAGATTTTCTCTTAACGCTTGACTGCCGACTGCTCTACAATTATCGGGGAACACTCGGAGAACACTTCAATGATACCCTTTGACATTACCTTGGCCAGCGCCCTGGGAGACCAGGTCAGTGACCTCCTCGAACCCATCGCCGCCCAGTTTCGCAGTTTGAATATCCCCGCTCCCATCACCCATTGGGGCCATCCGGTGATGATGGGGATTGTGGCCGTCGCCATGGGTGGGGCCACAGCCCTAACCGGTTGGAAAGGACGCTTAGCCGAAGATAAGGAGGAGTCACAGAAAAATCGCTCCGCCCATAGCAAAATCTCCAAATTCATGGCCTTCTTCATGATGTTGGGCTATACCGGCGGCGTTCTCTCTCTGGTGATGCAACAGCAACCCATCCTCGAAAGCCCTCATTTCTGGACTGGCTCGATGGTTGTGGCCCTGTTGGTGTTGCAGAGTCTTACGTCTTTGAAAGGATTTTGGGGAACGGCCAATTTACGGCTGGTTCATGCCTATATTGGCAGCAGTTTGATGGTGCTGTTGGTGGTTCACGCCATTTTGGGGATTCGCCTGGGCCTGTCTATTTAGACATCCCCGGCGACCAGTCGACGTTATGGGAGTCGAGTGCAGCGAACCTCAAGTTTGATTATCTGTTTAGCCTATCTCCTCGGACTCTCTTTAGCGAGAGTTCCGGGGATTGCTTATGTTTGGCTACTCGGGGCGGGAGTTTTGGCCCTAGCTATGCCCCGAGTTTGGCGTAAAGGTCCCCGAGGTGGGGTTTGGTTCGGGGCGGGCCTGGTGGGCTTTTTGGCCACGGTGTATTTGCAAGCGACGATTCCGCAACCGGCGGCCGATGAGGTGGCTCGCTATGCGAATCAGGAGGTGACGGTGGCGGGGGTGGTGTTGGACCAACCTACGTTGAACCGCAATCAGCAACTACGGTTCCGCTTTGAGGCGCAGACGGTTCTCTCTCTGGAGTCTGAGGAGTCTGAGGAACTGGCCCAGGAGCCAGTGTCGGTGTCTGGGACGCTTTATGTGACGGTTGACCCGGAACAAGACGAGGGGTTACATCCGGGATTGGCGGTGCGTTTGAGCGGTTGGCTCTATGAACCGTCAGCGCCGCAAAATCCGACGGGATTCGACTTTCGGGACTATTTGGCGCGACAAGGCATTTTCGCGGGATTACGGGCGGAGACAGTCCATTGGCAGGGGGCTACGGAGACATCTGGCTGGGGCTGGTGGCAGTTGCGCGATCGCATTGTCGCCAGTCATCGTCAGGGGTTGGGGACTACCCGAGGTTCTCTGGTGAGTGCCATGGTGTTGGGGCGACAGGCGGTGAGTTTGCCCTATGAGGTTCGCGATCGCTTCATTGATGTAGGGTTAGCCCATGCCTTGGCCGCGTCGGGGTTTCATGTGTCGCTGATTTTGGGGACGGTGTTGGGGGTAGCCAAAGGTTGGGGCGATCGCCCTAAGGTGATTCTCGGAAGTGTGGTTTTACTATTCTATGTGGGACTTGTGGGGTTACAACCGTCGGTGTTACGGGCAGCGTTGATGGGGTTTGCGGGCCTGTTGGGGTTAGTCCTAGAACGCCGGGTGAATCCTCTGGGGGCCTTGTTGTTGGCGGCGGTGATTTTGCTGGTAGTGAATCCTCTCTGGATTGAGGATTTGGGTTTTCAGTTGAGTTTTCTGGCCACGTTGGGCTTAGTGGTGACGGTTCCGAGGTTGGTGAAGGGGATGGATTGGTGTCCGCCAGCCTTGTCACCGTTACTGGCGGTTCCCCTGGCGGCCATGATTTGGACGTTACCGTTGCAACTGGCGGTGTTTGGACAAATGCCCACCTATAGCATTTTGGCGAATCTAGTGGCGACGCCGTTTTTGGTGGTGGTGACGTTGGGAGGCTTTGTTAGTGCGATCGCCGCTCTGATGTCCCCGGAGTTGGGCCAGCTATTGGCTTGGGGGTTAGACTATCCCGTTCGGGGGTTGTTGGCCATCGTCACCTGGATTTCCCAACGGCCTCAGGGGGCGATCGTGGTGCAACCGTTGCATCTGTGGCAGGTTCTCGGGTTATATGCTCTCATTGGCGGAGTCTGGCTGGTGCAGCAGCGGCAGTATTCTCGTCGCCATTGGTTGTCTGGGCTGGGAGTTGTCATGGCGTTGCTGATTCTCTTGCTTCCGGGGAGTTTGGCTAAGGCGAATCTGTTGCGAGTGACGCTGTTTGCGACAAATCGGGAACCGGCGATCGCCTTGCAACAGGGTTGGAATACAACTGTGATCTATGGTGGTGATTCTCAAGTGACTCGCTATGGGGTGTTACCGTTTTTGCAACAAGAGGGGGTCGATCGCTTGCAGGCGGCCATCGCGACGTCTTCGACTGGGGAAGGCTGGGATTTACTGTTGGCTGAGGCGACGCCGCGATCGCTCTATCGTCTCTCGGAGGTGGGGCTATTTGGGGACAATGGCGGCAGGTTCCTCCCTCCGGGAACGGAACTGATGCAGCCGTCGATCCGCATTAAAAGCCAGTCCAATCGCCCTCCGATTCTACGGTTAGAGGTGGGCGATCGCACTTGGCTTGTGGTTGGCAATCTCTCGCCGGATCAGCAACGGGATCTCCTACAACGTTATCGTTTCTCTGAGGCGGATTATTTAGTCTTTTTTGGCCGTGAGTTCGAGGAGGCCTTTCTCAATCAGATCCGCCCCACTGTGATTCTAATGCCGTCGGCGATCGCCGAGGCGGCGACAACTCCCGTCACTGATTTAGGGGCAAGATTACTCTATCTCGACGAGGTGGGGGCGATTCAATGGACTCCCCAAACGGGCCTACAAGGACTATTAGAAACCACCCCGTCAAGACGAGATCTGTCCTAAGCCTCTTGATAGGTGGGAAAGTCGGTGTAACCTTTGGCGTCAAAGGAATACCAGACTGACATATCATCACTGGGGGTGAGGGGCCAACCGTTGGCGAAGCGTTCGACTAAATCGGGGTTACTGATAAAGGGTCGTCCGAAGGAAATACAGTCGGCCTCTCCGTTGGCGATCGCCGCTTCAGCGGTGTCTTGATTGTAACCACAATTGCCCATCAAAGGTCCGTCAAATACGGCACGAAACTCTGATAAAGTCATGGGTTTGCCGAGGTCATGAAAGCCAAATTCTAAACCATCCACAACTTGTAAATAGGCGAGATTTTGGGAATTGAGCTGTTGAGCGACATAGAGAAACGTCTCTCGGTAATCGACCGACCCCATATCGTTGAAATTGCCATTTGGGGAGATTTTAACTCCGACGCGATCGCTCGGATAAACGCTGCTGACGGCTTCTAAAATTTGTTGCAGAAAACGATAGCGATTCTCTAAACTGCCGCCATAGTGATCCTGCCGCTGATTGGTTTTTGACTGTAGAAATTGGTCGATGAGATAGCCATTAGCACAGTGAACTTCTACGCCATCAAATCCTGCTTCTTTAGCATAGACAGCAGCTTGACGATAATCATCAACAATCGCTGGGATTTCTGCGGTTTCTAAAGGGCGAGGGGTTTCATAATCTTTTTTGCCGTTGGGCGTATGAATACTATCCCCAGAAATGGCGATGGCGGAGGGTGCGACGGGTAAGCCGAGTTCGGGGTGAAAATCGCTATGGGATGCTCGCCCACAATGCCAGAGTTGCAGGAAAATAGGGGTTCCTTGGGCATGAACGGCATTGACAACCTGTTTCCAGCCCTCGGCTTGTTCTGAGGTGTAAATGCCTGGGGATTGTTGCCAACCGATTCCTTGAATGGAAACCACGGTGGCTTCGCTGAGAATCAATCCCGCTGATGCCCGTTGACGATAGTATTGTGCCATTAAAGCATTGGGAATCCGCTCGACTCCCGCCCGCGATCGCGTTAAAGATGCCATGACAACTCGGTTTTTTAGGGGTAATCCGTTGAGGTTGAATGGAGAGAGAAGTTTGGTTGACATAGAGGAATAGGGGACAGGGAATAGGGAACAGGGAACAGGGAACAGGGAACAGGGAACAGCCGAAATTTGTTCTTCTGACTTAATCTGGGGTTGTGGAGGGTTGATGATTAGTCACTAGCTGTGCAAACTGACTGAGGGAAATGACGGTAATACGTGGATCTTGCTCGGCCTGATGTCGCATCGACTCTGTATTATAGCCCCAATCTGCTAAATAAAGTTGTACAGTGGTCAAATCATCGTGTTCAGCCACAGAGTCGAGAGTATTGAGCCGATCTTCGATAAAAATAATCTCTGAGTAGGAGGTTTCAGTTAACAGCCGGCGGAGAATTTCTTGTTTTTCTAGTTTGACTTCTTTACCAAACAAATGATTACGCTGTAACTCGATGCCTTGTTCTGCCAGAAGTGCGCGCACAAATCGTCCTTCTTTGGTGGTAATAATGACCCAGGGAATCTCCGCCTGCTGTAAGTGATTTAACTGCTCAATAACACCGGGATAAAAACGATGTAAACTCAACCAGTTATCGATGTTTTCACGAATCCAGCGATCTCGAACACCATCGACTGCGTTGGCCAATTGAGTGCGATCGAGTTGTTCAGTCTCCACCACTGTCTGACACACCTGTCGCCAATCGTTTAGGATCTCGCGTTCAGAGTAGCCCAAGAGGCGCGATCGCAGCACAACGGGCATTTCCCAACCCGTCTCAACAACAGGACGTAAACGGTAAAAACTCGCGGCCAGATCCTCGGGTGGCGTCGTCTGACTCGGAGACCAAACCTGACAGTAGGCCCGCCAGGCGGTTTGGAAATATTCAATCAGTCCATTACATAAAACACCGTCAAAGTCGAGAGCAAAAAGAGTTGATTTCATCGCAGAGTCGAGTAGATTGAGCCAATGGGCAGGATTTTAGCACCCTCGCTCCCCTGGCAGTAAAAACGAGAACATCTCCTCCCTACCAGGATTCTAGGAGAGGTCAGGAGATTCTACGAGGCCGAGATCTCAATCTGGGGAGACCTAATCCGTTCCTCATCAGTTCCTTAACCACAACCAAAAAAAGAAGACAGTTGCGGGTTAATCGGAGACAATAGAAAATAGACCCGGACTCGCCAACCCGTCCAAGCGCGCATCATCATGATCTTCTGCCTCAATCCCAACTGTTCGCAGCCCCGAAATACAGACGATGCCAGTCACTGTGTCACCTGCGGTTCCCGCCTCAAATTGCGAGGACGGTATCGTCCCACCAAACCACTAGCGAGAGGGGGATTCGGCAGGACTTACATTGCCGTTGATGAGGATCGTCTCAATACCTTCTGCGTGATTAAACAACTGCTGCCCCAAGACGACGGCAGCGATGTTACAGAAGGTAGCTATGACAAGACCATCTCCTTGTTCTATCAAGAAGCGACTCAACTGTCAAAGCTCGGGGAACATCCTCATATTCCGACGTTGTTTGCCTTTTTTGAGGAGGAGGGACGGTTATACCTGGTGCAAGAATACGTCGATGGACAAACTCTGTGGCATGAGATGGAACAGATGGGGGCGTTCGGGGAGACGAAAATTCGTGAAATTTTGGTGCAACTGTTACCGGTGTTACGGTATGTGCATCAAAATAATGTCGTTCATCGGGATATCACTCCGGTGAATATTTTGCGGCGTAATCGTGATGGCAAACTGATGTTGATTGACTTTGGTGTCTCGAAACAGTTAACCAAAACGGCGTTGGCAGAACCGGGGACGAAGGTTGGCACTATGGGCTATGCGCCCCTAGAACAGTTACGCAGCGGCCAGGCCTATCCGGCTAGTGATATTTATAGTTTGGGGGTAACTTGTCTGCAACTGTTGACGAACACGCGCCCTGATGCCTTGTTTGATCCGATGCAAGGCTGGCGTTGGCGAGAGTATCTGGCGGCTGAGAATCTCTCGGTAAGTGCTAGGCTCGGGGCAATTCTCGATAAGATGACTCAGGAACGACTCCGCGATCGCTATCAATCGGTTGATGAGATTATTCGTGATTTTAAAACGCCAACCCGTAAACCTCAGACGAGCCGCCGCCAGGCTAAACAGCAGAAAACGGCAGTAGCTCAAAGTCAACCCTATACTCCTCTGTCGCAGCCCAACTCTCCCCCCCCAAAGGCCTCACTACCGCCGACTCATCTCGATACTCCCCCCTCTCAGCAGCCTCGTCGTTCGATGCCGCCTCTGCCTCCGAAACCGTCATCGCTAACGCCGGTTACCTCAGGGCGAACGTTTCCCACCTCGAACAGTCGGTTTAAGGAGATTACGCCGATTTCACACCGGCCGCCGTTGCCGAAAACACGGGGCTGGCATTGTGCTTATACGTTGCCGGCGTTGACGTCGTTAGTCAGTTGTGTGGCCATCCATGAACTGTCTCAGAAGCCGCAATCTCTGTCGCCGAATCGACGGACATCAGCCCTACCCTGGATTGTGGGGGGAGGGTTGGATAATACGGTCTTTGTCTGGAATTTGCAGACGGGCCAGCTTCAGTATGCTCTCGATCGCC
>CAZXWM010000062.1:498-6231 GCA_964644215.1 uncultured Phormidium sp. | reverse complement strand
TGAATGCGGTGGCCATTAGTCCCGATGGCCGGGTGTTAGCCAGTGGCGGCGATGATGCGACGGTTAAGTTATGGAATTTGCAGTCGGGAGAACTGGTTGATAGTCTCGGGGGACATTTGCGAGGGGTGACGTCGTTGGCGTTTTCGGCGGATGGGGCTTGTCTGATTAGTGGTAGTAAGGATCGCACCCTGCAAATTTGGACTCCGGGACAGAGTGAGACGACGGGGGTGTTGAAAACGCCCTCGGGTAGTATTAAGGCGATCGCCCTCTCGTCTGATAGCCGCTGGCTGGTGAGTGGCGGTCTCGATAATAAGATTTATGTCTGGAGTTTGGGCGATCGCCAGTTAGTACATACGCTGACGGGCCATTTGGGGTCGGTGTTATCGGTGGCCATTTCACCGGATAATCAGTTTTTGGCCAGTGGCAGTAAGGATCGTACGATTAAGGTCTGGAATCTCGAGTCGGGGACTGAAATCTGTACCCTGGCCAATCATCTCTGGGATGTCAATGATGTGGCCTTTGGTCTCAATCAGGATATGTTGGTGTCGGCTAGTAGTGATAAGACTATCAAAATTTGGAGTATTCAGGGCCGCCGTGTTTGTGAGACGCTTTCGGGGCATATGGGGGCGGTGCATGGGATTGCGGTGGCCCGACGCAGTGGGGCGATCGTCTCGGGAAGTTGGGATAAAACCATCAAAATCTGGTGTTGGCACCAATAGGGGGCAACTCGCAGCAAATTCCGGAATTTGCTCCTATTCTGGAGAGAGTAGTACAGTCTCTCAGAGAAATTTGCCGTGTCTTCAAGTAAACCGACCATTCTCGTCACAGGTGGAGCCGGATATATTGGCTCTCATGCGGTTCTGGCTCTCAAAGCCGCTGGCTATTCGGTTGTGATTCTCGATAATCTCGTCTATGGCCACCGCGATTTAGTTGAGGAGGTGTTAGATGTTGAGTTTATTCTCGGGGATACCTGCGATCGCCCCCTCCTCGATGATCTCTTTGCGAACCATGACATCGCGGCGGTGATGCACTTTGCAGCTTATATCTTCGTGGGCGAGTCCGTCACCGATCCGGCTAAGTATTATCACAACAATGTGGTGGGAACCTTAACCCTCCTAGAAGCGATGCAAGCGGCGGGGGTGAACCATTTAGTCTTCTCGTCCACCTGTGCCACCTATGGGATTCCTCAGTTTATGCCTCTGACGGAAGATCATCCCCAGGCTCCCATCAGTCCCTATGGCTTTACGAAGTTGATGGTGGAACAAATTTTGGCGGACTTTGATACGGCTTATGGTCTCAAATCGGTCTGTTTCCGCTATTTCAATGCCGCTGGTGCTGATCCTCAAGGGCGACTCGGGGAGGATCATCATCCTGAAACCCACCTCATCCCCTTGGTACTTCAGGCCGCGTTAGGACGACGGGAGTCGATCGCCATTTTTGGCACCGATTACGATACTCCTGATGGAACTTGTGTGCGCGACTATATCCATGTCTGCGATTTGGCACAAGCTCATGTCTTGGGGTTGGAGTATTTACTCGCGGGTGGCGACTCCGAGGCCTTTAATTTGGGCAATGGGAATGGCTTTTCGGTTAAAGATGTGATTGATGTGGCCAATGAGATTACGGGCCGCAAGATTCCTGTGCAGATTGCCGATCGCCGGGCTGGAGACTCTCCCATTTTAGTCGGGAGTAGTGACAAGGCTCGTCAAACGTTGGGCTGGGTTCCTCAATATCCCGAGTTGCGCGATATTGTCGGCCACGCGTGGCAATGGCATCAAAAACGTCATGGTTAGGCGTTTTCGGTTAGGCGTTTTCTGAGTCGTCCTCAAGGGGAATTTGGGGAATCGAAAAGACACGGCCACGGAGAACGCCGGGGTTGGACATCGGTTGTGGGTTGTCCGGTTGGCAACATAAGGCCAGTTTACGGATGCCGGGCATGATGTCGGCGGCTTTGTCGAGGAGTCCATCGATGTCACGGCTGAGACATTCTATGTCATCATGGCTTCCGGCGACGATGAAGAAGGTTGGCTCTCCTAGGGGACTCGGGGCAAAGCCAAATTGACATTCAGCTAGGTGTTGGCCGGTGATGCCGCCAAAGGCCTCGCAGAAGTAGCGTAGGAGCGTCCCATGTAGGGTTTGGGTCAGGGCGCGATCGTGGAAATTATAGGAACTGGGTTCAGAACGCATGGTTGGGGTCCTCGGTGGGGTGGATTAGGAGCATCCTGGACGGCAGCACCTTGATGCGTTAATGTCCTGGAGGATGACCTAAGTTCGTGCTTCTGGTCTATACATCTACTATGCCTAATAATAAGGATGGTTTCGATGATTAGGATCTATGGCACCACGCGATCGTTAACAGTTCCCGCAGCGATCGCGATCGGGTTGGGCTGCGATCGCGATCAACATCCATCATGCTGCTGCTCGATGGCGAGTCAGGTTTGATAGGATGGGGGCGCACTGGAACGGCGATCGCCGGTCAATTGTCGTCAACCCAGGGAAAGGATCGTTTAGGGAATTCAGCTAAATTATGCAGAAATCAGTCGTTTTTATTATTGGGATTGGTCGTTCTGGCTCAACGTTGATGGATTTGATGTTAGGGAGTCATCCACGAGCGTTCTCGTTGGGAGAAATTAGCAAGTTACCGGACTTTGTCAGACGGGGGAAGCGGCTCTGTATGTTAGAGGATAGCCACTTTTGGGAGGAACAGTTTACGGAGACGGAACGACAAAATTTAGCCCGAGGCATGAGCGGACATCGGCTGCATCGTCATATTCCTTTGAAGCTGGAACGGTGGCTGCGAGGTTGGTTGGGCAATGATGCGATTCTCAATCCCTATAGCCGTTTGTTTGAGAAGATTGATGCGGATGTTTTGGTTGATTCGAGTAAGTATTTTTCTTGGCTCAATCAACG
This sequence comes from uncultured Phormidium sp., assembly GCA_964644215.1. Taxonomy (GTDB): domain Bacteria; phylum Cyanobacteriota; class Cyanobacteriia; order Cyanobacteriales; family Geitlerinemataceae; genus Sodalinema. The sequence goes on along the minus strand of CAZXWM010000062.1, from coordinate 3,321 downwards.
CCTAGCCGCCCGAGAGTTTCGGCAACAATGGTTACGACCGTTTTTGATTCATATGGTTCGAGATGGGCGAGCGGTGGTCAATTCCTATTTACGGATTTATCCAGATAAGGGGATTGAGTGGTTGACGCAACATTGGTTAAATGAGTTGGAGAAGAAAAAACAGCTTTATGATCGACATCCAAGCGATCGCAAAATGACCGTTCACTATGAGGCGTTGGCCTCTGATCCTGAGGGGACGCTCAAACAGGTCTGTGAGGCTATTGGTCTTGAGTTTACGCCGGATATGATTGAGTATTGGAAACATCCTCATCATCATGTGGCCGGGAGTCGTGGCACCAATTCGATGATTGCTAAGTATCGGGGACAAAAGGCTCGACAACCCCTAGAAACGGCTCATGGTGATTATTATGACAAGATTGATTTTGAGATTAAGCTGGATCTACGGTGGCGAGGGGAACTTTCGGCGGAACATTTAGCGGTATTTGAACGGATGGCTGGCGATCGCAATCGTCCCTTTGCTTGGCCCCGCGATTAGGGTTGCAGACGTTTGGAAAACTGCTTGAGGCGATCGAGCCACTGACGGCCCAGGGACGGGGCTGAGGGGGCGATCGCCGGACGTTCTGGAATCTCTTCCCCGAGATAGCGGTAATGTTCCCAGATATCCCAATAAGGGCAGCCAGGTTCAATCCGCACTCCGGCCCAATGGAGATATTGCAAGGGTTGTCCGGTTTTTGAGTCGATGAGGCGATCGCCCTCCCGATAGAAATGAGGACTTCTGGCCCAACTCCCTGCGGCTTTTTCAGGACGACGAACCAAGTTGAAACGCCGCTGAATCCGTTTTAGAACTAGGTAATTAAAAATTGGCTGATCGGTGGTTTTCTGAGAAAAATCGAAGTAATCGGGATGCTTGGCACATTCAGCAAACGTCTCGTAAAGGTCTTCTAAGGAAAACAACCCTTTTTTCGAGGCCCACCAACCACTATTAAACACATCTTGCAAGTCGGCTTCTGTAAACACTCCATCGTCTAAAACTTTCGGAGTAAACACATTCGAGATGCCATTCGTATATTGATAGTCACAGCATAAAAAGTCGGTGTTGTCAAGATAGTTTAGGTTGTCAAAAATCTTCTCAAAAACAACAATATCAACATCAATATATAAAAACTTCTCAAACGGACCAAACCAGCAAGCTTGCTTTCGTTGTTTATTGGGCGTATTAAAGAAACTACGACCGAAAATATCATGCAGTTTAAGACATAACTCATCAACAAACTGCAAATCCTCAAAGCGTTGAACTCCAAACGGCTGAGCCGCTTCTAAAACCTGTTCATAGTTGGCATCAAAGGGAATTAAAATAATCGGCGTCTCTGAATCATAATGACGCAGACTCTTTAAGAAAGCAATGGTCTGCTCGATTACCTTATCATTGGCAACGATATAAATTCCATCGGTCATCGGTTTTTCCTCATCGATAGGAGCGTCGTGAAAGCAGTGAATTGTTAACCATTAACCGTGATCTAAGAGCATTTGGAGCACGGTTAATGGTCAAACACTGCCTTACCACAGGTCAGGTTGTAGGTAGGAACTTTGTTGTTCGAGCCAATCGCGCCCGAGTTGGATGGTAATGTCCGACTGGAGGACTCCCGTACTCTCAACGCGAACTTCCCCTAAACCCAGAGAACGATTGACGTCTAAGGCACTATCGCGATCGCCCCCTTGGGCAATAATCCGGGTTTCCCGTAGCGGTTGTTGCCAATCCTGAGCCAGATAGACATTACGATACCCAGCATCCCACAGTTTATCAATCAGAGCATCCACCGCTTCAGGTTCTTCCGTACTATCTTGAATGGCAATCCGTAAGTAGCGCGGATCAGCACGCCAGGCTTGAGTCGGTTGAGATGAGCGGTCAAAATGCTCAGCCACCATATTATCAATTTGAGCATAATTGGGAATCCAATAACTCAACTCTGTCGGTGTTTCCGGGTTACGAAAGTCTCCCGGAAGCAGAAGCATCTGGGCATTTTCGCGGCTGGTTTGACTGGCAAAATTGAGCAGGGCCACCAATTCCTCAACACTGAGATTGGTATCGACATAATCCTGAATCGTCGATAAAATGCGCGGCAAACGCACCAGAGTCCGAGGACTCAGAGCCTGCTCAATCAAGGCTCGCATTAGGATTTGTTGCCGTTGAATGCGCCCAATATCGCCCATTCCATCATGACGGAAGGTCAAAAATTGCAATGCCTCATTCCCCGTCAGCCGTTGTTCCCCGGCTTTGAGATCAATGTAAAGATGTTGGGTGTGATCCGTATATTTCATGTCCTGGGGAACATTGATTCGTACTCCTCCTAAGACATCAATGAGCTTCTCAACCCCTTGGATATTGACTCGAAGATAGCGATCGATGCCAACACCGCCGAGAAGATCACTGACGGTGCGAGCGCTTAACGCCGGTCCTCCTTCGCGATTGGCTTCGTTGATTTTTTGGTCTCCATAGCCGTCAATCCAGGTCAGAGTATCCCGAGGAATCGACAGTAGCGTTAAATTCTGCTCTTGGGGTTCAAAGCGAGCCAGCATCATGCTGTCGGAGAGTCCGTCGAGGGAGTTAACGAGGGGATCATGTCCCGAGGGCCTCAGGGACCCCCCCATATCAGAACTGAGGACTTTGGTGCCGAGTATGAGAATGTTAACCGGACGGGTGAGTTCCGGAATCCGCATATTGGAGATGGCTAAATCCTCGTCGCTGAAAATGCCGCGATCTTCGGGACGCATCCGCGTTTGCATCAACGGCGTACTCGATAGGGAGACAGCCAGCAAGGCCCC
>CAZXWM010000062.1:0-488 GCA_964644215.1 uncultured Phormidium sp. | reverse complement strand
TGCCGACAGCATGGCGACGCCACTGAGTCCCAAGCCTAACCAAAGCCAGCCGAATCCCGAATGTTTGAGTTTCCCTTGGGGTTTAGGGGATTTCGAGGGGGATGGAGATATTCGCTCTTGATGATTCTGTGCTGACACGGAATTCCTCACACACAAATTAAGTTGGACGAGTCGCGATGGTTTCAGGCGATGAATCGCTGATGCACGCCGTGCTAGTGACTTAGGGGAGGCGATCGCTGAGGTTGCCAAGTCCTGGCAACCATAAGGATTTCCCCTGAGACAAGCGCACCATTAACCCAAAACACATCAAAAAATAGGTGGTTGTCCAGAGACTGCCGCCAATGAGAACCGGGAGGGAACCCAGTTCTGTGGTTTGAGCCGCAGTGCCAAACAAAATGTAACCTGAAAGCCACAAGAACGCTAGGGTTATCGCTAAGCGGCTAATGGCCAGCTCTTGGGCTGATCCCTGACGACGATAGAGTCGCCAC
>CAZXWM010000061.1:11602-14408 GCA_964644215.1 uncultured Phormidium sp. | reverse complement strand
CCTTGCTTTGAAAAATTGTGCAAGGTTTTAATTAAGTTAACATAAGTATATACTATGCCACCAAGTTCTCCAGAATGCTACCCAAGTTTCTGAGAAAGTTGCGGAAATTCCCGCCCAAAGCAGGGACTGAAGGGGTTAAAATACATTAAGAATTTTTCAGTTCTGTTGTGCCTGAAGCGACCCATATCACACTTAGTATTTTTTGTCAAGGCTGAAACGAGTTTTTTTAGAAATTAGGTAGAATTTACTATGACCGCACAGACGATTAGCACCAGCGATCGCACCTTAAAACAGCCCGTCTTAGGCTCTCGACGCTTCAGTAACTACTTTTGGGCGACTGTTGTTCTCGTCGGCGGCGTTGGCTTCTTGCTTTCGGGGATTTCGAGCTACACCCAAGTGAACCTTCTCCCCTTCGCCAATCCCACCGAACTGATTTTCGTTCCCCAGGGCCTCGTCATGGGGTTGTACGGAACCGCCGCCATCCTACTGTCAACCTATCTCTGGCTCGTCATTCTCTGGGATGTTGGCGGCGGCTACAACGAGTTCAACCTCGAAGATGGAACTGTAACCGTGTTTCGTTGGGGATTTCCCGGCAAAAACCGCCGCATTGAAATTACCTGTGACGTCAACGACATCAAATCCATTCGCGTTGACATCAAAGATGGCGTTAACCCGAAACGAGCCTTATACCTGCGGGTGAAGGGAATGCGGGATATCCCCCTAACCCGAGTTGGCCAACCCCTGTCCTTAGCAGAGGTCGAAAATCGCGCCGCTGAGTTAGCACGTTTCCTCGCCGTTCCCCTCGAAGGCTTATAAGATTAGCTCAGTCCAATTTATTGGTCACAGACTCATGCAACCTTTGACCCAATCCCAGGACCGTTGGTGGCGACTACGCCTGACGGTGTTAATTGTTCTCAGTATCACCGTACTGGCCAGTTGCACTCAAGCCACGGATCTCACTCAAGCCGATCCCGCGTCAACACCAACTGCGACCTCCGAGGTTCAAGCCGCAGCAGAGATCACACCTCGCTTAGAAGGGATGGCTACCGTGGTGATGGTCGTTAATGGTTCCCCCATCACGATTGACGTGAACGGCGAAGATGCCCCAGTGACCGCCGGGAACTTTGTAGACTTGGTTCAGAAAGGGGTCTATAACGGAACCCGCTTTCATCGTGTCGTACGAGAGCCAGATCCCTTTGTGGTTCAAGGGGGAGATCCCCTCAGTACGGATCCCGATGTCCCCGCGTCGCGACTGGGAACGGGGAATTATGTCAATGCGGAGACGGGGGAAGCTCGCTATATCCCCTTGGAAATCAAACCTCAAGGAACCGATGAGCCAGTGTATGGTCAAACTTTGACCCAAGCGGGAGTTCGGGAAGCACCCCTGTTACAACATCGTCGAGGAGCCGTGGCTATGGCGCGATCGCAAGCCCCCAACTCCGCCTCAGCCCAGTTTTATATCACCCTCGATGATCTCAGCTTCCTCGATGGCAATTATGCCGTCTTTGGCTATGTCAGCGAGGGGATGGACGTGGTGGATGAGATCCAACAAGGCGATCGCCTTGAATCAGCCCGAGTCAGCGAAGGATCAGAAAATCTCGTTCAGTAGTGGTTGCAAAAGTCCGAGTTTTAATCACCGGGATGGGGGGACGCTCCAGCTTAGGAACGTTGCCGACGAGTTGGCGTAAACTCCTCAATGGAGAATCAGGGCTGCGATTGCAACAACCCTTTGCCGCCTTACCCCGCAAACCCCTCGGGATGCTGGGTTCTCAGCCAACGGAGTTGAGCGAACTAACTCACCAAGCCGTACTCATGACCCTAGAGGATGCGGGATTGACTCCTCCTCTGGCCGATTGCGGCATTGTTGTCAGTTCCAGTCGCGCTCAACAGGCCCAATTAGAAAAACTCGCCACTCAATGGGCCAAACAGCGCAGTTTTCCGAGCAGTTTCCCAAATCCTAATGCCTGGTATGCGGCTCTTCCCTATACCCCCGGAACCCTCGCCGCCGCCCTTTGTGGCAGTCATGGCCCCGTTTTGTCACCTATGGCCGCTTGTGCTACCGGAATTGCGGCGATCGCCCGAGGGGTACAGTTAATCCGGGAAGGTACCTGCGATCGCGTTTTGGCCGGGGCCGTCGAAACGCCCATAACACCTCTGACTTTAGCCAGTTTTGAGCGTATGGGGGCTTTAGCCAAACAAGGTTGTTATCCCTTCGATCGCCAGCGAGAAGGCCTGGCCCTGGCCGAAGCTGCGGCCCTATTTGTCCTCGAACGAGCCGATTTAGCCCAACAGCGACAGGCTCGGATTTACGGCGAAGTCCTCGATTTTGGTCTCACCGCCGATGGCTACCATGTTAGCGCCCCGCAGCCCGAGAGTTTGGGGGCGATCGCCGCCGTGAAACACTGCCTCGATCGCAGCCAACTCACCACCCCAGACATCGACTATATTCACGCTCACGGAACCAGTACCCGGCTCAACGACAGTCGCGAAGCGGCCTTGATTCAATGGCTATTTCCCCAAGGGGTTCCCGTCAGTTCCACCAAGGGGGCAACGGGCCATAGTATCGGGGCCTCAGGCGCCTTAGGCGTGGCTTTTTGCCTCTTGGCGATGAGAGACAGTCGTCTTCCCCCTTGTGTGGGCCTGCGAGAGTCGGCCTTTGACTTAGATTTAATCAGCCAAACTCGTGAACAAGAGTGTCATCACAGTCTCTGTCTAAGTTTTGGCTTCGGCGGGCAAAATGCCGCGATCGCCCTCTCCCGGTATTCCCCTTAAAACTCAATCCCCAGTTGGGCCGGAACTCCCTGAG
>CAZXWM010000061.1:8478-11592 GCA_964644215.1 uncultured Phormidium sp. | reverse complement strand
AATGGGATGTTTCACGCGAGTCATCTCCGTCACCAAATCCGCCGCCTCAATCAACACCTCGGGCGCATAACGGCCCGTCGTCACCACATGAGAGAGGGGGGGACGAGCCTGAATCGCCCCTAAAATTGGTTCAATCTCTAACTGCTTATTTTTAAGAGCGATATGCAATTCATCGAGAACCACGAGAGAAATGTCGGGATCTTGAATATAATCTATCGCTTGCTGCCATGCCGCTGCGGCCATCTGGCGATCCTGTTCGGGGTTCTGAGTTTCCCAGGTAAAGCCACCTCCGAGAGTATGAATTTTGACGGGAAACCCCTGTTGAGAGAGTTTTGTCAGCAGGAGGCGATCGCCGTCGGGGTAGGCCTCGGAGTTTTTGACAAACTGAACCACCGCACAGGGGCGATCGTGGGCCAAATGACGATACACCAAATTCATGGCACTACTGGTTTTGCCCTTACCCAGTCCCGTAAATAGAACATAGAGGCCTTTTTCCTGGCCCTGTCGCGCCTCATGAGACTTGTCTTTGGCGGCTTTGATTTTCCGTAGCCGCTCTTGTTCCTTCTGCGTCTGTGAATCCGTTTTATCAGTATTGGTCATCGAACCCCTTAGAAAATCATCTGCATGAACAATCAAAGCTCTAAATAACGACGAATCGGTGTTAAGTCTAAATAGTCTTCGATCAATTGTGCCATGTCATCGTACAGTCGCCGTTGTACCGTCTGCCAACTCTCGGTTGCGGGTTGATATCCCTCGACACCTGCTAGGTGCATGAGATACTGACGGACGGCTAAAGACTCAAATAAGCCATGAAGATAGGTTCCCAGGGTGCGATCGCCCCGCAGTCCCTCGCTAACGCCATCGGCCAACACGAGAGGCCCATAGGTTGAGTCATTAACTCCCCTGGGAGACAATGAGGTTTGCCCCATATGAATCTCATAGGCTTGCCAGATCTCATCTTCCCATTGGGCCGTCACTTGACGTACCGACTTGGAGGGGGCAAACTCCGTGATCAGGGGCAAGAATCCCAAACCAGGAACTCGGCCCGCATCCCCAGCTAATCCCGTCGCATCAATCAGCCAATCTCCCAACATCTGATAGCCGCCACAAATGCCGATGATGGGAACACCGCGATCGCGGGCCTGGCTGATGGCGGCGGCTAAGCCTGTTTCCCGTAACCAGGCCAAATCTCGCAGGGTATTTTTACTTCCGGGTAAGACAATGACGCGGGCCGCTTCTAACTGCTGCGGCGATCGCACCCATCTCACCTGTACCCCATCATCTAATCGCCAAGGCTGACAATCTTGGGAATTGGACAAATAGGGGAAGCGAATCCAGGCGAGAATCTCTCCCTCGCCGCTGTTGGATTCCTCCGCCTCCTGACACAAACTATCTTCACTTTCAGGTTGTAGGGCTTCCTGATAGGGTAACGTCCCCAAATAAGGTAAATGAGGTAAATGCTGTTGGAAGTGGGTTGAAGCCTCAGCAAACAGGCTCAAATCGCCACGAAATTTGTTGACCACCAATCCTAATCCAGCCTCTTTAAGAGCCTCAGGAATTAATTGATAGGTTCCCACAGCCTGAGCAAAAATCCCTCCCCGTTCAATGTCCCCCACCAATAACCAACGTCCTTGTAGATGGGCAACTGGACGTAAGTTCACGATATCTCGGTGCATGAGATTCAGTTCAACGGGACTTCCGGCCCCTTCTATCAGTAGAACATCACAGCGAGATTTCCAACCTTCTAAAGTCTCGGCAACAACCTGCCAAAGAGTTTCAATATGACGATAATAGAGTTTGGCAGGGATATGCTCTTTTGCCTGTCCTAAAACAACTAATTGTGAGGTACTATTACCCGAGGGTTTCAGGAGAATTGGGTTCATTTCCACTTGGGGCTGTAACCCGCAGGCTAAGGCTTGAGCCGCTTGCGCCCGACCAATTTCTCCACCATCTAAGGTGACATAGGAGTTATTGGACATATTTTGCGATTTGAAGGGGGCAACCCGAACTCCTTGTCGATACAACCAGGCTCCCAAGGCTGTTGTTAGCCAACTTTTTCCGGCATTAGATGAGGTTCCTAGAATCGAAATGGCTTTCATTGATTTCGCTTAAATTAAGATGATATGAGCAAACTCCAAGGTTTTGCTGAGGTTATCTCGTGTTTTATCTAGCTTGACTTCAATTCAGTATCTGGATCTAACTTGACATTTTGGCTGACTTAGATAAAAATAACCTAAAATTAACATCGGTCAATCTCGGTAGATTTTCTAAATTTTATAAAAAAATATGTAGCCAAAATGACAGTTTTTTGTCTTGGTCTTGATAAATATGAGATGCTCTAGTCCGGAACCTTAGCTGTAACTTTTTTGTCTCCTAGTTTGGTCTCTTAAAAATACGTGATAAGCCATGGCTAGTACGCCCAATATTTTAAAAGAACGGCGAGAATATAACACCTGGGTCGCCAATGAAACCTTTGAAGACTATTCTCTACGCTATGCACCCAAATCCTTTCGTAAATGGTCAGAGTTGTTGGTGGCGAATACAGCCCTAGGGGGGATTTCTTTCCTAGCCCTTGAGGCGATCGGTGGATCTTTAGTTATCAACTACGGATTTTCTAACACATTTTGGGCAATTAGTCTAGTCAGTTTGATTATTTTTTTTGCGGGGATTCCCATCTCCTATTACGCCGCAAAATACAACATCGACATGGACTTACTGACTCGGGGAGCTGGGTTTGGCTATATCGGTTCAACGATTACATCCCTAATTTATGCTTCGTTCACCTTCATATTTTTTGCCTTGGAAGCGGCCATTATGGCTCAGTCCCTAAATCTCTATGTAAATTTACCGTTGCCATGGGGCTATTTACTCTGTTCATTGATTATCATCCCCATGGTATTTTATGGGGTGACCTTTATTAATAAATTGCAACTGTGGACACAACCGCTTTGGTTAATCCTCATGGTCAGTCCCTATTTGTTTGTCTTGCACCGGGAACCTGATGTTTTGGCTCGTTGGATTGAGTTTGGGGGAAATGCAGCCAGCGAGTCAGGGTTCAATCCATTACTATTTGGGACAGCGGCGACGGTTTCGTTTTCCCTAATTGCTCAATTG
>CAZXWM010000061.1:997-8468 GCA_964644215.1 uncultured Phormidium sp. | reverse complement strand
GGATTATCTACGATTTTTACCCGATCGCACCCCCGAGAATCGTTACCGCTGGTGGTTAGCCGCCATGGCCGCTGGGCCAGGTTGGGTCGTATTAGGTTGGGCCAAGCAGATTGGAGGCGCGTTTCTAGCCTTCTTGGCCCTCGAACATGGGATTTCGACCCTGAAGGCGAAAGAACCTGTGTATATGTACTTAGCAGGATTTGAGGATGTCTTTAGCCGCCCTGAAACGGTGTTGGCGGTGGTGACGCTGTTTGTGGTGGTCTCCCAAATCAAAATTAACGTCACGAATGCTTATGCGGGGTCTTTAGCTTGGTCGAATTTCTTTTCTCGTCTCACCCATAATCATCCAGGACGAGTGGTTTGGCTCATTTTTAACGTGGCCATCTCGCTGCTGTTGATGGAGTTGGGGGTTTTTGAGACCTTAGAGGCGGTGTTGGGACTGTATTCGAATGTGGCGATCGCCTGGATTGGGGCTTTAGTCGCCGACTTGGTGATTAACAAACCCTTGGGCTGGAGTCCCTCCTATATTGAATTTAAGCGGGCTCATCTCTATAACATCAATCCAGTGGGGTTTGGGGCCACAATTATTGCGTCGTTGGTGGCGATCGCCGCCTTTGTGGGAACCTGGGGAGATTACGCCCAAGCCTATTCTCCCTTTATTGCCCTTGGTTTGGCTGTTGTTCTCTCACCACTACTGGCCAAACTCACTCAAGGACGATTTTACATTGCTCGTGCCAATATCTATCAAACCCAAATCGAGGCCGCCAATATCATCGCTGGCCTCAATGATCGGTTAACGGGAGCGGTTCGTACCCTAGATAATCGGGATTTAATTGACTGCTGTCTCTGTGATAACTCCTATGAACCCCAGGATATGGCCCATTGTCCGGTATATGACGGGCCAATCTGTTCACTGTGTTGTAGCTTGGATTCTCGTTGCCATGATCGTTGCAAACCGGCGATCGACTGGGGAGAATTTCCTCTGTTGCAGCCTCTACAAACGACCTTTCATAGCAAAATTGCCCCTCACCTCGATCGCAAGATATTACGCTTCCTAGGGGCCTTTACCCTCGTCGCAAGTATTACGGGACTCTTATTTGTGGTGGTGGCGTATCTAGGGTTGCAGGAGTTACCGCCGCGATCGCCGCAACTCGATGAAGGCCTGTTGACGGTGTTTGTAGCACTCTACGCTCCTCTACTGGTGATTTTAGGCATCGCCTCCTGGTGGTATGTGCTGAGCGAAGAAAGCCGAGAACTGGCTGAGGAGGAGTTGGCTCAACAAAATCAACAACTGGCCCAGGAAATTCAAGATCGGCAGCTGGCCCAGGATGCTCTGGAGAACTTGACTGGAACTCTCGAACAACGAGTCAAGGAGCGTACAGAAGAACTGTTGCAGGCCCTCAATAGCCTCAAGGAGACTCAGGCTCAGTTAGTGCAAACCGAAAAAATGTCAGGTTTGGGACAGTTGGTGGCCGGGGTGGCCCATGAGATTAATAATCCTGTCAATTTCATCTATGGCAATTTGGTTCATGCTGATGAGTATATTGGCGATTTATTGGGGTTTATCCAACTGTATGAGCAGAATTGTCCTCTCGATGATCCCGAGGTGGCTCAACGACGGGATGAGATTGAACTGGATTTTATTGCTAGGGATATTGTCAAAATTCTTGGTTCGATGCGGGTTGGAGCTGAACGTATCCGGGAAATCGTCTCCAGCCTACGGAATTTTAGTCGTTTGGATGAGTCGGAGGTGAAACCGGTGGATTTACATGAGGGGATTGAGAGTACGTTGACGATTTTGGGAAATCGCCTCAAGGCGAAGTCCGATCGCCCTGAAGTCAAGATTATCCGAGACTATGGAGCCTTACCCAAGGTGTTATGTCATGCGGGTTCGATGAACCAGGTGTTTATGAATATCTTGGTGAATGCTCTTGACGCCCTCGAAGAGCGCGATCGCCAGCGTACCGTTGAGGAAGTCTACGCTCGGCCGAGCCAAATTCGTATTTCTACGGAGTTGGATGGGCAGGTGGTTCGGGTAACGATTGAAGACAATGGCTTGGGGATTCCTGAACAGCTGCGATCACAAGTTTTTGATCCGTTCTTTACCACCAAGGCGATCGGTAAGGGAACGGGGTTAGGAATGTCCATCTGTTACCAGATTGTCACTGACAAGCATGGGGGGCGACTTTTCTATCAACCGTCGGTTGACGGCGGGGCCGGTTTTGTTATTGAGCTACCCTATCGAACTCAAACCCTGTCCAAATAAGCATTTCAAGAATTAGGGCTTTGGTTTTGAGCAAGATTGGGCCTCGATCTAGGAATCTGAGCGATCGCGGATCACAGAACCATCTAAACTCTTCTTTAGTGATGCGCGATCGCCGTGATCCGATCACAGCCGAGGGATTGAGGGCGATCAAACTCCCTCAGTCTGATACAGATCCTTCAGTCTCAGGCAGTTCACAACTCTCTAGAGATAATCACAACCCAGGGTATCCCGAGTCTTGTTGCCCGTGACAGGGTTTGTTCCTGAGGCGATCTCACATAACTCGACTATGGTGTCATCGCTGAGAAAGATATCGGTAAAGTCCGCTCCCTCGATGTTGGTGTTGCGAAATGAAGAGTTATAAGCGAAGGCACTCTCAAGAATGGCATTTTTGAGGTTGCTTTCTAAGAACAAGGCCGAGTCTAGGGTGGCGAAGCTCAAATCGGCTCCCTCTAAGTTGACGTTCTTAAACTTGGTTCGGAACAGTTGCACCCCTTGCAAGTTGGCTTTGCTGAAATCACTAGCACGGATGGTTGCTAAAGTAAAGTTAGAATCTCGTAAATCTTGACCGGAAAAGTCAGATCCATAGAGGGTTTGCTTTTCATAGGCCACGGCTTGAGCTTGGGAACTGTCCCAAGCGAAGTCCGCCACGGCGAACATGAGGATGCAGAGGATGGCCAGGCTGATTTTCAAGCTGGCTTTGGCTGCGATCGCCCATGGCTGACACCAATACTGTTCATCCTTGTATTTCACAATCGTTCTCTCCCATGACAAAAGGTTACAGTCCGTCTCACGACAGTCACTCCAAGGCTCATCCTAGCAGGAACACTCTGGGAACTCTAGGGGAGGATCTCGTCGCTCAGTGGTTAAGAGGAGCAGGGGTACGTGTCTTACATCAACGTTGGCGATGTCGTTTGGGGGAGTTAGATATTGTGGCGGGGTTCCCCGCAACGGCTCAACAGGCGAAAACTCTCGCATTCGTGGAAGTTAAAACTCGCAGTCGCGGCAATTGGGATTACGATGGACGAGGAGCGTTATCTACGGCTAAATGCCAACGATTGCAAAAGGCGGCTCGTGTCTTCCTATCTCAGTTTCCCCAATATGCTGAGTTTCCCTGTCGCTTTGATTTGGCTCTAGTTCGTTGTCAGTCACTCCCCAAGCGGCGGCTGTCGGAATCGGTAGACGCAAAACTGCCCGAGAGTATTACCATCGGGCAGCCTGTGATGATTAACCAGGTTCAACTGACGTTACAGGAGTATCTAGTCGGTATTTTGGATTGAGTTTATTATATTAGTCACATCAGATAAGACAATAACAAAAGCCCAATTTAATGCTATTAATGGCTTTTGGGGTTTATATATGTCCAAATTCAAGTGATTGTTTTCAGAAACGATTTTTGATGGTGATGGGGGAGTGCGATCGCCGCATCAACACCAGTTCAGGCTAAGGTTTCGGGACAATAGCCAAGTCCCCGAACAAACTGACGGCGGAAGGCTTCAATTTCTGCGGTGTCTGGGTTGCCATGACAGACAACCGCCACTTGATAGCGTCGCATAACATCCACAGGAGCCTGATCGGTTTCTAAACTCCACATGGCCATTTGCACTCGGATGTTGGATGGGTAGGGAATTCCCACTTCTTTGAGGTAAGCTTGGAAATTACCATGATCCTGACGACTCAAGGGGGAGTCCATCTTAACTCGTAGAACCCATCCGTCGATTTGGTGAATGACGGTGATGAAGCGAACGGGAAAATTTTGTCGTTTGAGATGTTCAACGACCCGTAACGTCAGGCTAGCGTTGGCAAGATAGTAGAGGTAATCCATAGAGAGTGCCTTGAATTGGGGTCTATCCCTATGGTCGCTGACTGAGACTCAATTTCCTAGGGTGAACTCCCCATAGTTGGATGGGGAAGGTTCCCCAATCCTGAGTCAGTTGCGAAAATTGCTGAGGGAGGCGATCGCTCAGTTTGACCGTCAGAATCCGTGATCCCATCTGGGTGACTCATTTTCACTGTCGATGATTTCCTGGTTTGAATTTAATTATGATCCCCACCTCTGAGGATGATTTACAACTCGAGTCCTATGATTATCATTTACCTGAGGAACGCATTGCTCAGAATCCAGTTACCCCTCGCGATCATTCCCGTTTGCTGGTCGTTCATTCGCCGCAAGATCACAGCCATCAAGTGTTTTGGCAGTTACCAAATTGGCTGAAACCGGGAGATTTATTGGTTTTAAATGATACTCGGGTCTTACCCGCTCGTCTTTATGGTCATAAACCGAGTGGGGCCAAGGTGGAGGTGCTGCTGCTCGAAGAACAGGCTGAGGATCGTTGGTTGGCTTTGGTTAAACCGGGTAAGCGTTTGAAACCGGGGGCTGAGATCCGTTTTGAGGCTTCCCAAAGATCGTCGGCTGCGGATTTAGGAGCGTTTCAAGCCAAGGTTCTGACAACGGATGAGGCGACAGGAGGTCGGATATTACAGCTCATTCCACCCTCGGGACAAACGGTTTTAGACACCTTAGAAGATTATGGGGAAGTTCCTTTTCCCCCGTATGTGACGCAGTCTCAAGCCGATAGCGGTCAATACCAAACCGTTTACGCTCGCGAAGCTCGCTCAGCGGCAGCTCCTACGGCGGGATTACATTTTACGCCGGATCTGTTACACCAGTTACATGAGCAAGGTGTGTCTCAGGCCTTTGTCACCCTTCATGTTGGGGTGGGAACGTTTCGCCCTGTGGAAACGTCGGATATTCGTAAGCACGTCATGCACCAAGAGTGGTTGGATGTCCCGGCTGCAACGGTGGAGGCAATTCGTCAGACTCGAGCTCGGGGAGGACGGGTGATTGCGGTGGGAACCACGGCGGTGCGATCGCTTGAATCCGCCGCTGGACAACAGCCATCAGGGGAAATCACGCCGTTTTCGGGTAAAACTGATCTGTTTATTTATCCGGGATATCGTTGGCGGGTGGTGGATGGGTTAATTACAAACTTCCATCTTCCCAAGTCCAGTCTGATGATGATGGTTTCAGCTCTACTGGGACGACAACGACTGTTGGGACTTTATGAGGAGGCGATCGCTGAAAATTATCGATTTTTCTCCTTTGGGGATGCGATGCTGATCATGCCTGAAGCTCGCGCTTAGCAAGTGTTTCATGCTTATGCGTCTCTCGGTATCAGAGATTCATGAACATTATCCTTGACATAAGTTAAGCTGAGTGTAAACATTAATCAACTTGATCGTTCATCTTCCTATAGCTCTAAACAATACAAGTGGGAAGACGGAAGTAGGGCTTTTGCACCGAAGGAACGCACCGCATCCTTAACAAATTTCCTGAATTTGAGGTATTACAGATGTTGGTTGCCTGCTTGGTTGCCCTTGCGTTTGCCGTTAGCTCCTTTTTCCTCAGCCTCAACACGACTGAGGAGATGATTAAGGTGGCAGCGGTAGGTGTGGCGGGACTCTGTGCTGTTTTAAGTCTTTACTTTGCACCCTGGATTGTCAAACTTGTCATTTTAGCTATCCCGTTTCTCTGGGAGCGTTTCTCTAAAGTTAGCCGTTTTGGCTCTCGCCAGATTTAAGCGTCTCCCTGGATGACATCGGAAGTGTGATTCGCTAGCAAACCCCCCTGAGATAATCCCAGGGGGGTTTTGCGCTTGTATCAGTTGCGATTGAGTCGGGATGACAGGATTTGAACCTGCGGCATCCTGCTCCCAAAGCAGGCGCGCTACCAAGCTGCGCTACATCCCGATGTTGAGTCACATTTTAGCTGCAACCTTTTAGAGTATAGGAGATCGATCGCCCTCTTGCCAACTGGTTTAATTTGACAAACTACGATCGATTGGCCGGGATTGGCTCAAATTTGGGCAGCGATCGCGGTACGATCGACCTATCTCACTAGGGGAGTGCCATATACAGATGAAGCTACAGGACTTTCTCGGTACGGATCGCAAATACGATTATCAGGATATTGCCGCTGATGAGGAACTGACTCGTCAGATTCAGGTACGCCTGATTGATCTCGGATTACTTGAGCCTCCGGCAGATGGACTTTTGGGTCCATTGAGTACGGCAGCCTTTGATCGCTTCCAAAACGTAATGAACATAGAAGAGATTGGTTATCTCGGGGCAGCAACAGCTCGCGTTATGATTCAAACTCGACGGGATGATTTGCCTAAACCTCCGCCGGAGTTGAAAGTTCTCAAAAACACAGTCTTCAAAGCGCGGCCCGTACAGTCATCGCTCCTGGCTGATACTGAAAGACATTCAGTTGCGGCTGGGGAGCAGTTTCGGCTCGTCGACTATGAAGATGTACGCAATCATTTACGTATTGCCTTGCGGGATGTCGCCTTCCCTAAGCGGGGGGATGCAGGTAAGGTAGAAGACTCCAAAATCTGGTATGCCTTCCGGGAGCATGTGGAAATTTGGGAAGAAGAGGATCGTCAGGTTCCCCTAAATAAACCGACGACCATCCGTCTCGATGTGCCTTATAAGTCCCAACTGGACAATTGGTATAACCCCATGGGGTCTTGTAATGTGACCTCTTTGGCGATGTGTTTAGAGTTTTTGGGAGCTTCTCGCCGTAGCTCTGTGGGGCAGTTCGAGGATGAACTCTACGAATACATGATCAATCGCGGTTGGAGTCGTCACAGCCCTTACGATTTGGCACGAGTGGTCCGGGATTATGGCTGTCGTGACACCTTTCGCACCAATGCCACGATTGAAGAAGTCCAGGATTGGTTGGCGGGAGGGAATCCGGCGGTGATTCATGGCTACTTCACCTCATTCGGTCACATTATTGTTCTCGTCGGCTATGACGATCGCGGTTTTATCGTCCATGATCCCTACGGAGAATGGTTTGAATGGGGCTATCGCAGGGATTTAAGCGGTGCGTTCCTTCCTTACTCCTATAACTTGATTCGTCGTGTCTGTATTCCTGATGGCGAGTTCTGGGTGCATTTCATTTCCCGTTGACGACTCAGTTTGCTGGTTTGACTCGTGATCTGTCAGGTTCTGTGATGTCCCCTCCACGAGCTAGGGGACATGAAGTTTCATGCTGATGTCGAGCCAGGGAGCGCGTGAGATGGGGGCGCTAGTCGAAATATAGTCGACTCCCGTTTCGGCAATGGCTCGCAGACGTTCTAGGGTGATGTTGCCTGATGCTTCAATTTTGATGTTGGGGTTTTCTTGGCGAATGAGTTGCACGGC
>CAZXWM010000061.1:0-987 GCA_964644215.1 uncultured Phormidium sp. | reverse complement strand
GAGGGACATATTGTCCAACATGATGATGTCCACTCCAGCTTGGAGAGCCTCTTGGACTTGTTCTTGGGTTTCCGTCTCGACTTCGATGGTCAGGGGATAGGGAATCTGAGGACGAATCTGCGTCACGGCTGCGGTTAGGCTGCCGGCTGCGGCAATGTGGTTGTCTTTGATCATGATGGCATCGTCAAGTCCTAGACGATGGTTGATGGCACCTCCGACGCAGGTGGCATATTTTTCGAGTAGTCTCAGTCCAGGGGTGGTTTTACGAGTATCTGTGAGCTGTGTGGGGAGGTCGGCGATGCTGTCGACGTACTCACGGGTACTTGTGGCAATGCCACTGAGACGCATGACCAAGTTTAGGGCGACTCGTTCTCCCATGAGCAAGGTTTCTAGGTTTCCCTGGAAGCGGGCCACCACGCTGCCGCTTTCGCAAGCGGTTCCCTCTTTATATATGAGTTCGCTTTTGATTCGGCGATCGAGTTGCTCAAAGACCCGTTGCGCCACAGGAAGACCGGCAATCACACCGGGGGCTTTGAGCGTCCATTCTGCGGTTCCTGGTCGAGATTGACCGTTGAGTAGGGTCTGACTGGTGCGATCGCCCCGTCCAATATCTTCGGCCAGCCAACTTTGGATCAACGGATCTAAAACCACCCAGGGGGGTAAGACAGGAGATAGGCTCACAGGAGACGTCCCTCATTCTGAATACGGCATGTTCAACCATACCGTTCGCTGAGGAGGTTTTGTCAGGGATTTTTTGGGGAGGCGATCGTTAATCGGTGTCTCTCCCAAAAAAAAGATCTGAGCGACTTGGATCGTCCAATGAGGGTTCAAAGGGGCTAATTTCGGAAAAACCCAAAAAACTTTTCGAGCTGAAAGGCTTACCCTGAGGGAATTTCAGAGCAAGGCAGCAAAAAAGTTGCCAAAAACTTTAAAAAAAGGGTTGACAGCCCCAGATAGTCTTGTTAGATTAGTTAAGCGCTCGGGAGG
>CAZXWM010000060.1:0-14590 GCA_964644215.1 uncultured Phormidium sp. | reverse complement strand
GGCTCCTTGACCCCCACCTGCGAGGGCGCGAGGTGGGAGAATGCGTCGCTATTTTGTTCAATTTCACTAATTCATCCTCAGTTTCTGGCCTTTGATTGTCTAAGAAGCTGGGGATTTTTTTGCTCTCGGGTGACTTCAAATCGCGTTCCCACGTGAGCCTCGAAACATCGATCGCCGAACTGTTGCCATAATCGGGCGATCGCCTTGGTTCCGGTGCAGTGGTTAGCCCCAATATGCTGAATATCATACTGAGAGAGGGTTTCCATTGTCGCCGCCAATCGTTCCTCGCTGGCGTGCAACAGGTGCATTCCTCCCATCACGGCGTAAATTGGCGAGTTCGTGAAGTCGCGGATGGATGCGAGAGTGTTAATAATTCCGGCGTGAGCGCATCCGAGAACAACGACGATGCCTTTTGGGGTTTCAATGAAGAGGCTGCGATCGTCGAGAAGTTCGTCAACCTGCTGGTGTTCAGGGTCGTGCCAAAACTGTCCCCCGGTATCTTCTAAGGGATGGCGACGGGGAATAGTTCCGGTTAGCCACAGCCCCGAGAGAATTTCCGTCGGTTCGGCTGTGACGACTAACCGTTTGACGCGACGTTGTAAGGTTTCGAGGTTGCGTAAGGGGGCGCTAATGTCGCCTCTGGGGCTATATTTTGGCTTGAGGCTGTCTGGATGTAAATATAGGTCGATGCGATCGCCACAGAGGGAGAGGACGTCTGAGAGTCCCCCCGCATGGTCGTCGTGACCGTGACTCAGGGCGATCGCATCTAGGGACTCTAAGGGAAGGTTCAAAGCTTCGGCGTTGTGTTTCAGGACGGCTCCTTGTCCGGTATCAAACAAAATTCGCACGTCGTCTGCTTCAATCCACCAGGAGAGACCATGTTCTCCGAGTAGCCCCCGTCCCCGAGCGGTATTCTCCACGAGAACGGTAATGGTGAGATGTTGAATCATTAGCACCTTTGAGGTATTTGATTTGACGCATCAGCCAAGGCTAGGCTTTCGCTGCAAACCCGGCCATGTGCAGAATAACCTTAAAACTTGGCTATCTGGGGAGTTGCGATCGCATCTGGCAGAAATTTCTCAAAAAAACCGCCATTGTTGACCGATGATATGTTAGGATAGCAAAGCTGGAGACATGGGGACATGGCCAAGCGGTAAGGCAGAAGACTGCAAATCTTCCATTCCCCGGTTCGAATCCGGGTGTCCCCTTTCAACGTGAAACCTCAATATCGCTATATTCTCTTTTTTGACACTCCCACGGCTGAAGCCAGTGGGATTCTTGGTTCACGGACTAGACTTAACTGAGCCGGATCACTCCAACCCAGCCAGAGGCCCAATCTCCCCAAGCGTTGACGTTTCCGTATGCCCTACGGTACGCTGACGTCCAAGTTGCAAGATATTGATGGCCGCATTGACATCCCTGTCTTCTACATACCCGCAACTGGGGCAGATATGCGTTCTGACGGAGAGGGTTTTCTTGACTCGGGTTCCACAGTTTGAACAATTCTGGCTGGTGTAGTGGGGAGGGACGGCAACAGTAACTTTCCCGTACTTACCAGCGAAATACTCTAACCAGCGTCTAAATGTGGCCCATCCGGCATCACTAATCGATTTGGCCAGGCTTCGATTACGAACCAACCCTTTCACATTTAAGTCTTCATAGGCAATCAAATCGTTAGATTGAACTAAGCGCAGTGCCTGATTTTTCAGCCACTCGTTACGCTGCCTACTTACTCTTAAATGTTTCCGAGCATATCGTTTCCTAGCCTTGTGATAGTTCTTGGACTGAGGTTTGGCTTCCTTGCGGAACTTTCTCGACTTTTGGCGATTGGCACGACTGAGTTGAACTTCGGAGCGACGATAAAACTGAGGCGCTTCCACAATTTGTCCATCACTGGCTGCGATAAAATACCGCAGCCCCAAGTCAATACCAACAGCCTTCTGGCTCGGTTCTACCTGCACTCGGTTGTTCACCTGAACGCAAAACTGAACCTAGTAGCCATCGGCCCGACGCACGAGCCGAACCCGCTTAATGAGGGATTCGTCGTAGTGCGCCAAATCGTAGGTTCCAATCAACCGTAGTTCCCCAACTCCAAAGCCATCGGTAAATTTGATGCGCTTTGGCCCGAGTAACTTCCATCGAGTGGTTTTATATTCCACCGAACGAGAATGCTTTTTGAATTTGCTTTTTGAATTTAGGGAATCCAACGGGCTTTATACCTTTCTTGCACCTATCGTAGAAGCGACTAATCGCACTCCAGGCCCGTTCCGCCGAAGCTTGACGCGCCATTGAGTTGAGTTTTTGGGCAAACGGAAATTCCTCAGCCAACCGCTTGCACAGTTTGTTGAGGTCATGCTTACCAACCTTCTCATTGTCCATCCAGTAGCGAAGCGCCTTGTTCCGCACAAATTGTCCTGTACGGATTGCCTCGTCAATGGCTGACGACTGAGAAGGTTTTGTCCGCGCTTTAAACTCCAATACAATCATCGTGAACTATCGAAACTTTTATTATGTTTACACATTCGGCATAAGAACGGCAACTAAAGTTGCATGGCGCTACATCCCAGGCTTGAAAGACATGGGTTTTGCTTACACTCTATAAACCCTACGATGTGCTGTGTCAGTTTACCGACAACAGTACGCCCCCTCGCAGGACGTTAAAGGACTATATCCCAGTTCCTGGGGTCTATTCTGTGGGTCGTTCACATCGTGATAGTGAAGGACTGCTGTTGTTGACCAACGATGGGCCACTAAAGCATCGTCTCACGGACCCGAAATTTGCCAAACCGCGTACCTATTGGGTTCAAGTGGAACGAACTCCTGATGAGGCGGCCCTAGAGGCCCTGCGGCGAGGGGTCAACATTCGTGGCTATCAAACTCGCCCGGCCTGGGTTCGTCGTCTGGAGTCGCCGCCAACACTTCCTCCCCGAACTCCACCAATTCGTTATCGTAAAACTGTTCCCACGGACTGGCTGGAGATGACCTTAACGGAAGGACGTAACCGCCAAGTTCGCCGTATGACTGCTGCGGTGGGCTTTCCCACATTGCGATTAGTCCGGGTTCGCAGTCTTAATTTAACTCTTGAAGGGTTAGAACCCGGACAATGGCGGGAGTTAACTCCCCTGGAAATTCAACAAGTGAGGGAAGATAGTAGGGAACAGTCGTCTTCAATGCGATCAACACCCTGAATCCTCATGATTTGGTTTGCTATCCTCATCCCTAAAGCCAGCCGTGGCGGGATGACGCTTCCGGGCTACCTTGACCCTCAGCGTCGCTATCGTCCCCTTAAACGCCCGGTGTTGAATGATTGGGGGGATATTGAGGTTCAGGTGTCTGACCAAACGCCGACGGAGTCCCCCTATTATCGGGCTACGGAGACGGCGTTGATGCTGTCGATTCCGGATCTGGCTGAACCCTATCTTCACCCCTATTGTGCGACAAATTCCGCCCTCCCTCGGCTTCATGATGCTTGGGAGGATGATGATTATGGGATTGTCCTGTTAGATGATCGTTCGTCGTTGTCGCCGTTGATTGAAGCTTGGACGGTGAAAGGGTCGTCGAAACGTCAGGAGGTGGCCCTTCAGCAACTCTATTGGATGTATCAGATGACGGATTTGTGGATGTTGCTGACGGAATTGGCGGGCCGTCCGAGTTTAGTTCAGTTGGATAATTTGCGTCTTGACGGTGACAATCTTTTGTGCTTACAACGACTCTATCTGGAAACTGAGGCTCATTCTGTGTCGTTGAAACAGTTGGGGGACACCTGGAGTCAGCTATTTCGCTTTTCTGAGATGTCTCCTCACCCGGATCTGGCGGTGTTGATTCAACGGCTACAGCAGGGACAGATTTTGTCGCCGGAACGGTTGCGATCGCATCTGGACCAGATTTTAGATTCTCTACAACCTCAGTCGCAGACAGAGGAGGAGGATGACGATCCCACCGGCTGGAATTTTCAGGAGGAAGATTTCACGATTACGGCCCCGATTATCCCGACGGTTCAACTGACTCATGCGGGACAAACCGATATTGGCCGCCAACGTCGTCATAATGAGGATACGTTTTTGTTGTGGTTGCGGCAACATCAACGGGAAACGCCTAATTCTCGCACGGAATCGGCCCGAGGACTGTATGTTCTCTGTGATGGAATGGGGGGCCATGAGGGAGGCGATGTGGCTAGTGCGATCGCAGTCGAAACGGTGGCCGATCGCATTCTCCCCTATTGGGATGAGGAGTTCCCGGAACAATGGCGAATCAATGAGGCCATCGCGGCGGCGAATACGGCGATTTATCAATTGAATCAAGATCAAGGTCGCCGGGGAAATCGCCGTATGGGAACGACTTTGGTGATGTTGTTGGTGGACAATAATCGGGCGGCGATCGCCCATGTGGGAGATTCTCGTCTCTATCGCCTAACGGTGTCGTCCGGCTTGGAGTTGTTAACCCGCGATCATGAGTTGGGACAACAATCGATCGCCCAAGGGGTCGATCCAACGGTAGCCTATCAAACACCTCAAGCTTATCAACTGACTCAGGCCCTCGGTCCGCGTGAGTCGGTTCGCCCCGATGTCCGCTTTTTGCCGATTTTGGAAAATACGCTCTTTCTGTTAGCGTCGGATGGTCTCACCGATCGCAGTTTAGTGGAACTCCATTGGAAAACGCATCTTAAACCCTATTTGGCGGTGTCTACGAATCTCAATTTTGCTCCCCAGGAATTGATTGATTTGGCGAATCAGGAAAATGGACGGGATAATGTCACGGCGGTTTTGGTTCGGGTGGAATTAAAATCGTTTTAACCATTCGCGGCTAAATAGGTTAAGGGAAAAACTAAATATTCGAGGAAAAAGAGTTTCCAGATAAATTGATAGAAGGCGGCGATGGAGGTGCGATCGCTCAAATCCAAACTGCGACGACGACCCCAGAGTAGGGCTAATAGCAGTAGGTGAATAATCGCCAAGAGGGTCCCATTCATGGCTTCGAGAACGGTGAACCCCGCCACAATCATAAACAGGTCACAGATAGATATGGTGATGAGGGCTAAGCGGGCCACGGCCGACGCCCCAAGACGAAGGGTGAGGGTGCTAATCTGATAGCGTTTATCCCCTTCGAGATCGGGGATATCTTTGAAAATGGCAATGGCAAAGGTAAACACCAGCACAAATAGGGTTAAGGCCCAGACTTCAGAAATGACTGGAAAGCCCCCTTGGAAGTGCAGGAACAGCCCTAAATTGACGATAACCCCTCGGACGGTAAAAATGCAAAATGACGCCCAAAATGGAAAGCGTTTGAGGCGAATGGGGGGCAGAGAATAGGCGGTTCCTATCAGGAGACTGACGGCGACGGTTGCCAGTAGCCAGGGGCCTTGCAGGGCCGCTAGGGCGATCGCCGCCAGGCCAGATAGGGACACAATCGATTGACCTTGACGGGGGCTGAACTCGCCCGAGGCCAGGGGTAATTGGGGTTTGTTGATGCGATCGATCTCGATGTCTTCGAGTTGATTTAAGCCGACAATATAGAGGTTTCCGCCTAAACAGGCCAGCCAGGCCCCCAACAGCGATCGCCAATCCGTGGCGGCGGGCCAATGTCCCCCTTGGGCGATGGCAAATAAGGCCCAGACGCTGAGAGTTGTGCCGATAATGGTATGGGGGCGACTAAACCGCCAAAGGGCCGATAGCTGTTGGCTGAGTGATGCGGCGGGGGACTGCGATCGCGACTCCATAACTCCTCTACGTTGGTATTGATCGAATAGGGTGAAACATTTGTCCTCTCAGGGCTGAGGCGGTGTCGTTACTCGGGCTTACGTCCCGAGAGAACCCCATAGCGGATTAACCCTGTTTTATAGCCTTCTCGCATTAGGTTAATGGCAAATGCTCCCTGGATGGTTTCCCAGCCGGACAGGAGAACCCCTAACATGACTTTAGGGTCTAAGGCCGACTCCAGGACGACATCCCAAAAGGGGGCGACGGCGGCGGACCAATCGGCAGTTTGCAGATGTTCAAATCCTACCCCCTCGGCGATCGCTTCGTAGTCGGGCAGGGAAATGACATAGGGTAAATGATAGATCTGATAGAGTTGCGACAGGTGATCGACTTCCGCTGCTGATAACCGTCCTGAGTCGAGGGGACGATGACACCAGGTGGCTAACATCAGGGTTCCACCGGGTTTGAGGAGGCGATAACATTCGGCTAAAAAGCGGGTTTTGTCGGGCATATGTTCGCCACTTTCGAGGGACCAAATCCAGTCAAAACTGGCGTCGGCGAAGGGAACGGCTAAGGCGTCGGCGACGAGGAAGCCTAGGAACCCGTTGGCCCCGGCCTGTTGCGATCGCTCAGTGGCCCGCTGGGCCTGGACGGGACTGAGGGTGATTCCGGTGGCCCGACAGTGGAATTTTTGCCACAGATGTAGGCTACTTCCGCCTACCCCGCAGCCGACATCGAGAATTTGACTTTGGTCGCTGAGGGGGAGGGCGTTTCCTGAGTCTTCTAGCCAGTCTACGAGGCGATCGATCAGGTCAACTTGGGCCTGTCGTCGGTCTAGGGTTCGCGGGTGGCGATCGCCGTAGTAGCCATGGTGTAAATGTTCGCCCCAAACCTCTTCCCAGAGTTCGGTCGATGCGTCATAGAAGTCCTGAATCTGCTGTCCAAAGGGATTGGTCATTGGGTCTGGGGAATCGGTTTGCTATCTCTACCATTGTCTAAGCTACCGCAAACTTGCAAAAAAATACCCCTTCTCGGGGAGAAGAGGAGGCTGGTGGCTGAGTCAACCGGGAGGGTGAATCTCCAACAGCAGATTGCGATCAATGGGAATATATATGAAAGTCTTGGGAGACGGCTATTACGGCATTCGCCTCAAAGATTTTAGTTCAAGCCCGCTAGAACGTTGAGTCCTGTGGGTTCTGTGCAGGCGTAAACCCCTTGTTCGGCTAGGGAAAATCCTGGGCAAGATCCCCAAGTACAGGCGGTAGCCGCCATATAGGCATCGTGATCGGCGTCTTGCAGGCAAACCGCCCAAGCCTCGGGGTCGGTTCCGGAACCGGCACATTTGAGGGTATTCACGAGACCGATGGCTTTTAAGGCACAGCCAGCATCGACGGAACAGCCATCTTTGCTATAGATCATACCGTCCTCAGGCGGGCTGTCAGGATCGACGGAGTCGCCGGCATAAAGCCCTGACATTTCCTCGGGGTTGTTGAGAAGCTCGCTACCATCGAATGAAAGTCCTAGATTGAAGCTGAGACCCCCGAGAAAATTTTGCTGATCGTCACTCAAGCCGACAGTGCCATCGGTGATGTCTGAGAGTTCATGGTCGCTCTCAGTCCCGAAGATGGGCAGGGCTTGCAGGGGGGACACGGCGATCGCCCCAACCCCGACGATGATACCTGAGGCAATAATTGCTAGTTTTCTTTTCATGATTTTTGTACTCACGCTTATGGGTTTTTACCGAAGTTATCTTGACGTTAGCCCGTGAAAATCCGCGTATCTTTAGGAAATGACTCCGGGGTTGGACGAACCCTTCAGAACAGGTAAAATCAATACTAAGATCGGGGCTACCCCTATTCTAACCTTGCCAACCCCTAGGGTCAAACCGGGGTTCTGTAAAGATATGATGAAGAAGACCCGCCATTGTATATAGTTTTTGTAAAGCGGCTCTGAGGCTGGGGTGCGATCGCTCAATGACAGATTTTAAATTGTAGCTTGTGCTTCTAATTGAATGAACGTTGAGTGAACTTGAGTGAGCGTTGAGTTAAAGACGAGCAACCATGATACCTAAAGAATCCAAAACAAGTCTAGCCCTGGCTTCAAGGGGGCTAAAACTCGCGGGAACGGTTCTGATTTTCGTGACCCTTCTCAACTTTATTTTACTGATGATTCCGCCTGATTTTGGCAGTCCTAACTGGTGGCTCAATCTAACGTCACAAGTGATTCAACAGGGAATCATCCCCCTGCTGGGCATTGCTGCACTGTTGGCGGCGATTGGCTGCGAGGTAGTCATGGGAACCGCCAGCGAAACTGACCGTTGGCTTGAAAAGACCAAGATTCGGATGGTTCGTCTATCGTTGCTCTTTGGGATTATCTTTCTAATTCTGATTCCCACTCACGCCTTGGCGGCGGTGATGGCAAGTCAACAAGCTATTGCTAACATTGAACGTCAGGCTGAGGCAAGCTTAGAGCAAGTTGAACTGCAACTGCAACAGCAACAACAGGTTTATCTGGGGATTCTCGAAGCCGATGAAGATCCCGAGGTTATTCTCGATGACTTACTCGGTGAGGAAACGTTAACAGAAGAGCAATTAGCCCAGTTTCAGGAGTTTGTTGAGAATCCCCAGGCCGTTGACCGGCAAATTCAATCGCTTCGTGCTAGTCTCGTCGAACGGGTGCAAAATCGCAGCAGTCGCGCCAAAGAACAGTCCCGTTTCGGGGTCTGGAAGTCCATCGCTCGTTTTGGTTTTACCAGCATTATCCTCTCGACGTGTTATCTCAACATTGCTTTTGTCGGACGGGGGATTGGTAAGAAGCCCAAAGCGGCCAAGGTGAAGAAACGCCGCCAGCCCAAGCCGAGTGCGCCTCCCCAAGCCAAGACGCGGCGACCTAGCGCTCCTCCGCCGTCTGATGACCCGCCTTTTATGCCCTAGCCACTGGCTGTGAACCCCTCCTGGAGCTGGGATTGAGAACATTTCAGCCTTTTTTTCAGGTTTTTTCTCAAATAGGGGTTGCATTTGCCGATGCTTGTGCTAGGATATAAATCTGTGAGCGCGGAAGCGCAACAGACAAGTAAATAGTCATGGGTCGGTGCCCGAGTGGTTAATGGGGGTGGACTGTAAATCCACTGGCTATGCCTACGCTGGTTCGAATCCAGCTCGGCCCATCCTATTTGCCCGTGTAGCTCAGCGGTAGAGCACACCCTTGGTAAGGGTGAGGTCACGAGTTCAAGTCTCGTCACGGGCTTTTGAGTTGGAACCGGGTTCCAAAAAAGAGAAATTTCCATCAATCATAACCGTTTCGTCAACCCCCGATTTGCTAAAATTCGGGGGTGTTTGTTTAGGTGTGAGGATAGAAGCGTCATGAAAGGACTCAAACAACGGTCTGTGTTGGGATTAGCGGGTTTAAGTCTATCTCTGCTGGGAGTAGGGGGATGGAGTGAGACGGCGATCGCCCAGGCGGCCTATGGAAGTTATGTTGGGGTGGGTGGAAGTGTGGGATTACAGGAAGGAAATGAGTTTTCAGGGGTTGTCGCCGTCCGCTATCGACTGTTAGAAGTTCCCATTTCTCTACGAACTCAGGTGTTAGCCGGGAGTGGTATCGCCATTGTGCCAACGGTGTCCTATGATATCCCCATTGACTGGGAAACCGATGCCTATATTGGGGCCGGGGTGGCGTTTACGGGCAATGAAGATACCCCAGTCGGAAACACCACCAGTTTTGTCTTACAACCGGGGATCGATCGCACCTTTGCTAACAGTAATGTGGTGGTGTTTGGCAATGCCATTATTGCCTTTGATGCCTATGAAGAAAGCAATCGCACTGGGGTTTCGGTTCAGGGTGGGGTCGGGATTCAGTTTTAGCGATTTGCTGATGTTGAACGGGTTGCGGCGATCGCCCGACGGTCCATCAGTTGTTTTAACTCGGACTGGCCCACTCGTTTGAGTTGTCGGCTAAACAGTCGCAAACTCATCGTAATGATGAGGGCTTGTCCTAACAAGGTGCTGATGGCGACGGGGAGTAGATCGCCGTTGAGGGCCAGAAAGGGACTGGCCCCAAAGCTAAACATTAACCAATAGGGAAAACTCTGGGCAGAGTGATAGCCCAGAACCAGTAAAACTAGAGGCGGTAAGCCGATGATTGCCCCTAACATGAGTGGGATGACCCATCGCTGTTTGCTGAGTTTGCTCAGTAAGAGCCATTGGATGACAATGCTATAAATCCAAAGCCAGCCACCGACAATAAATAGTCCCAGAATCGCCAGCAATTTGCCGTTGCTATCTGAGAATCCATCCGGGGCGTCCCAGAAGGCGATCGCCACCACTAAGGTCATAATAGACATCAGGATATGAATCCCGACAGCAACGACTGAGGGACTTTTTTCTCCCCAAATTAAGTCCGCTCGTAGTGAATAGCGAGGCTGGCCGGTTTCGGGAACTAAGGTTTTGCGATAGCGAGTCCAGTCTTGTAAACTTTGGCGATTGGGCGATAAGCTTAAGGCTAGAGTGAGGCACACAGGTAGCAAAAAGATGCTATAGGCAATGAAGAGATCGACGGTGTTGCTATGGCTGATGAGCGATTGATTCGGATTAAAGCTGCTCAACCAAAAGCCGAGAACATACAGATTGGCAACAATTCCCAAACTGTAGCTTTGCTTTTTTGTCAGTGGGGTTGCGTAGGGTTTTTGATACGCTCGCTCGATAATCTTGAAGAGATAACTGTTCAAGATAAGGAGGGAGAGAATAACAAAACTTTGAAAATAGATGGGTTTTTCTGCCAGTGACAATCCCCACCAAATTCCTTCGCTTATAGGTGGCTCAAAGTTGCTCTGGGGAAATAAAAGTCGCAAACTAGGCAAGTAAGAACTGCTAAATAGTCCGCCCAGTGCAACGCCACAGATTAGGGCTTGCTGCCCGCCTTTGATGGCATACAATGCTCCGACGAGATAAACGGTTAACACACTTAGGCTGACGACGCTATAGAAGCTTATAAAATCTCTCAAAAAGTATCCTCCCTGAATGGCGGCAAATCCATGTAGGGGAATCATGGCGGCAACGCCAATATAAACTAATAGGGGAACACCGAGAAGTTTTCCGATAATGATTTTATAACCCGTTTGAGGACTGAGACGAATGAAGTTTAATGTGCCTTCTTTTTGTTCTTTAGCGATATTTTCAATCAACAAAAATAAACCGCCAATAATTAGGGCGACGATGGCGATCGCACTCAGAGCGTAACAAACATGAGACCACCAAATGTGCCAGCCAATGAGGAGATCGCCACTGCTATCCTTCAGACAATCCAAACTCCGATAATCCCGATTTAGCCAGGGTTCTGATTGCCTGGTAGTCGTGACAGTCGGATAACAATAGGGATTATAGTTATTACTGTTGGGGAGCGGTAGTTTGGTAAAGTAGGACAGCAAAACTAGCCCTTGGATGAGCAGTGAACCCGTAACCACAAGTACGATTTTGGCGGGTTTCAATCGTCCTTTAATTTCCCGCATTAATTGAGGATTGGTGTTACTTAGCTTCTCGTAAAATGTATTATTCATGAAAGTTGAATTTCCAAAGTTAGGAGGTTTGTTGATGACCCAGTTTGAGAAAGATATCTTCGAGATTTTCGTTTTGAATTTGGAATTGGTAGAGGTTTACTTGAGCTTTGATGAGTTGTTTTAAGAGGTTGGCACTGTCGCTATTTTTTCCTTGAAATTGGACAGTAATTTGCCGATTTTTGACCGCCCAACTCTCGACATGAGGGCAGTTGCGGAGTTCGGCGATCGCCCGTTCTAAACTCGTCGAGAACTCGTCATCAAGTAACGAGATTTCGATATATTGCTGACTCAGACGACTGTACAACTCTTGAATCGCGGTACTTTCGACGAGACAGCCGAGTTCCATAATGCCGATAGAACTACAGAGTTCGGCTAAATCCGAAAGCACATGAGAGGAAATCAAAACCGTCATCCCGGCTTCATGTACCACTTGGATAATATCGCGGAACTGTTGTCGCGCGATAGGATCTAAGCCGGATACTGGCTCATCAAGGAGCAGTAAAATGGGTTCATGGAGAATGGTACGTCCGAGACTTAACCGCTGTTTCATGCCTCGGGAGAGGGTGGAAATGAGGCTGTCTCGTTTGGGAATCAGTTGTACTAAATCGAGAATTTCCAAGAGACGACGCGATCGCTTGGGTTCTCGTAACTCATAAAGACGAGCAAAATAATCGAGATAGTCCCAAACGCTGAGATCATCGTAGAGGGGGAAATCATCAGGAAGATAGCCTAAATAGCGTTTTAAGCGCGGATTCGGGCGACTGAGATCTAAGCGTTCCCCGTGAAAGTAAATTTCGCCGATGGTGGGTTCTTCGATCGCCGCCAACATCCGAATCAAGGTGGTTTTACCAGCACCATTCGGGCCGATGAGTCCATAGACTTCACCATAGTTAATCTCTAAATCAACCTGATCGACCGCTAGATGGCGATCAAACTGTTTGCTCAGATTGCGGGTGGCGATCGCCACCTCACCCGATAGGCTTTCATCCATGGCGTTCTGGTAATTTTGAGTAATCTGAGAGTCTTAAGGCTGACGGCTGAGAATCGCTTGGGCAATCTCGATATTTTGGCGAACCGTCGCTGCTGAATCGAGAAAGGCTTGCTGTTGCTGCGGCTCTAAGGGCAGTTCCACCACGGTTCTAACACCCTCACGCCCTAAGTGACAAGGAACTCCTAGGAATAGCCCCTTAATACCATATTCCCCTTGTAGATAGGCGGCGGCACTGACGAGACGGTTGCGATCGCACAAAATACTCTCCACCATGACGTAAATGGAGGAGGCGGGAGCAAAATAGGCCCCTCCCCGCTGCATCAGTCCAACAATTTCACTTCCCCCATGACGGGTGCGTTCCATAAGTCGCTCAACGGTGGCAGCGTCGGTTATCTCTGGGAGAGGAATCCCTTTGACGGTGCAATAGCGGGGTACAGGAATCATCTGCTTACCATGATTGCCTAAAACCAGGGTTTGCACATCCTGCATCGAAACGCCGAGTTCCATGGCGATAAAGGCTTGCAGGCGCGAGGAATCCAAAACTCCTGCCATCCCGATCACCCGTTCTGGGGGCAGTTCCGTAGCTTGCCACACCAGGTACGTCATCACATCGAGGGGATTGGTGACAACGATAATAATCGCATTGGGAGAGGAGGCGATCGCCTGTTTCGCCGCATTGACGACGATACTGGCGTTGGTTTTAATTAAATCACTGCGATCCATCCCCGGCTTGCGCGGCCGTCCCGCTGTAATGACCACCACATCGGAATCAGCGGTATCGGCGTAGTCGTTGCTGCCAATGATGGTGCGATCGTGTCCCTCTAAGCCTCGGGCCTGCATGAGATCTAAGGCAATCCCCTGAGGCCAACCCTCGATGATGTCTAACAGCACCACATCGGCCAGGTTCTTTTCGGCGACTCGTTGGGCTAGGGTACTGCCCACTTTTCCGGCCCCAATGACGGCGACACGAGGCTGACGTTGGAGATTGGCACCGATACGAGGCTCTGGGGAAAGATTCATACAGACTTAACGGGTGGATAGATCCAGGTTTCATTCTGGCATTTCTTTACCCTGGGAATGTCCATAGTGAACAATCTCCCCAGGACTGTTTCCCCTTACTCGAAGGCTTCGAGTTGTTCTAGGGGGAGCCAAACATTGGGGGTGGGAACCATGCCAAATTTAATCAGAGCATAGTCTCCTTCAGTATCCAGGATTTCGCCCCGCGTCTCGAAGATGTAGGAGGGAAAGCGAGGGTCACTGGCGGTTGCTTCGACGCTGTTGAGGAGTTTTTCGCGGACGACACGGACAAAGGAGCCGCGTTTAAGTTTCTTCGCAGGTGCCATAAGGGGTGATCGTGAGTTTATCGGTAAACGTCTATCGTTTGACCATTTTAGAGCGTTTTGGGGTCGGGCTGGCAGGTGGGGCAGAAATGGGACGATCGCCCACCCAGTTTAATGCGCTCGATGGGGGTGCTACATTGGCGACAGGGTTGCCCCTTGCGGTTATACACCCAAGCCATGCCCCCATAGTTGCCGTTAATCCCCTCTACATCCCGAAAGTCCCGTAGAGTGGTTCCCCCCGCTTCGATCGCCTGCCCGAGAACGGCGATTAACTGCTCTCGTAGGCGATCAATTTCCTCTGGAGTGAGTTGGCTACAGAGACGGGTTGGGGGAATCCCACTGAGAAATAAACTTTCGTCGGCGTAGATATTGCCGGTTCCCGCGACGATGGTTTGATCGAGGAGGGCGGTTTTGATGGGTTTGCGGCGATTGCGCAGGGTGCTGATGAGGTAGTCGCGGGAGAAGGCCTCGCTGAAGGGTTCCGGGCCGAGACTCAGCAAGCCGGTGATGATGGTTTCGGGGACAGTATCGGGAGGAACCCACCACATACGGCCAAAGGTGCGGATATCGACGAAACGCAGTTCGCGATCGCCCTCGAAGAATAACCGCACTCGGGTATGTTTGGCTAGGGGATCTTCGGGGCGACACCAGAGGAGTTGCCCCGTCATCCGCAAATGCACACCCAGCCAACCGGCGGCTGTGGGGATGAGGCGATCGCAAGGCTCGTCGTCACCGAGTTGCGCGATCAGATATTTTCCGCGTCGATGCCATGTGCGAATGGATTGGCCGCGTAATCCCTCAATGAATTCATCAGCGTCAGTGGGACTTGCCAAACTACGGTTGAGGAGTACAGTCCCTCCTAGGATTCGTTGCTGGCAGGTATGAGCATTTAAGCCACGACGTACAGTTTCAACTTCAGGAAGTTCTGGCACAAGTCGCCTCGCTAGGGGGGGTAGGGAACAGGGAACAGGGAATAGGGAATAGGGAATAGGGAATAGGGAATAGGGAA
>CAZXWM010000059.1:0-14683 GCA_964644215.1 uncultured Phormidium sp. | reverse complement strand
CTCCTGTAGAAGAGGAAACCCCAGTTGAGGAAGAAACTCCCGTCGAGGAAGAAACTCCCATCCCGGCGGTGATTACATCGAGCGTCAAAAAATTTACTCCTGACACCGATGAAGCCACCCTCGCCGCATCAGACGTACCCCACATCACCCTAGGAAGCCAAACTATTTACATTGGCGTATGGCAAAAAGGAGGTAACAACCAAGACCCCATCATCGCCAGCTTCGACAGCGAAAACCCTGACAACAACTGGGTTCGCACCGATTATGAAGCTACCGGAGCCGATGGACGCGGCTACGGACTGTTCTGGGATGGAACCAGTCTCTATGGAGTCTTTGCAACCGATGGAACCCAAGGAAGCACCAGTGAAGACTGGCGACGAGCCTCGGGAGATGTCACCCAAAGCTGGCTACGCAATTATGGTTCAGGTGGGGGTGCAAAAGTAGGAGTTTTAGGTCGAATTGACCCCAGTAGCGGAGAACTCCTCGATGCAGCCTATCTCTCGGCTCGGAAAAGCAATGGGGAAAGCAACAGCCTGGAAATTACCGATGTCACCACCAATGAAGCTGGAAATCTCGTGGTGAGTGCGAAATCCTGGTTCAGTCCCCGTAATCCCGATGGTTCTCGCATGACTGCTGTCGATACTAGCTCCGGTTCTCCCTTTGACTACACCGTTGAGATCACTTCCGATCTCAAGACTGTCATTAGCACTTCTGCGGTGGGTTGGGAATAAGTTAGACTGCCATCTAGCCTCGATGGCTGTGCATCTACCTTCCTAACTCAGCGTAAACTCCTATGCTTTCATTTGATCTCAATACCCTGACTGTTGTCACCCTCGACAATAGCGACAATCCCTTTACGGGAAACTCCGACAGTCAACTGATTCTGGGAACGGCGGGAACGGATACCATCGCCGGAGTTGGCGGCGATAACTGGATATTTGGAGCGACTGGTGATGATGTCATCGCAGCGGGGGACGGACAGGATGCGGTGTATGGGGGACAAAATGATGATCTCCTCTTTGCTCAGGTGGGAGATAACCTGCTCAGTGGCGATTTTGGTAATGATACTCTACGAGGAGGCGCCGGTAACGATACTCTGGTGGGTGCGGCGGATGATGATTTGATTCAAGGTCGCCAGGGTGAGAATTTTGTGTTTGGTAATCAGGGAAATGATACGCTCTATGCGGGTTCAGGAGATGATAGTCTCTATGGCGGCCAGGGAGATGATTGGCTTTTGGCTGAGGCGGGGAATCATCTCCTGAGTGGGGATTTTGGTAATGATACTCTCGATAGTGGCTCGGGTTCCGATACTCTGATTGGGGGAGAGGGTGCGAATACCTTTGTTCTCAGGCCGGGGATGGGAAATTCTGAACTCGCTCAGGCGGATTTGATTGTCGATTATACGCCGAATCAGGATTCTTTGGCCTTGTTTGAGGGATTGACCTCAGAACGTCTGGAGTTTTTGGCGGGTGAGGGAGAGTTTGCTGGCGATACGGTGATTCGCGATCGCACCAGTGGGGACTTTCTGGCGATTCTCAATGATATCAGTGACCCCGCCGTTCAACTCGACATCAATATAGATGCGGATGAACCGGATTTGCTGGACTTCGGTTTCGATCTCGACAACGACCCCGATTTGGGACTCGCAGATGACCCCCTCTCTCCTCTCCCGGCGGCTATTAGTTCGAGTGCAGTCCAGTTTACCCCCAACACGGACGAAGCCACCATCGCCGCCTCTAATGCACAACGCCTAACTCTAGGAAGTCAAACGGTTTATATTGGATTCTGGCAGGAAAGTGGCAATAACCAAGACCCGATTATTGCCAGTTTCGATAGTGAAAACCCTGATAATAATTGGGTTCGCACCGATTATGAGTCCACGGGTGCGGATGGACGGGGTTTGGGACTGTTCTGGGATGGAAGCAATCTCTATGGTGTCTTTAGTACTGATGGAACCCAAGGAACTCCCAGTGAGGATTGGCGACGAGCCTCGGGAGATGCGACTCAGAACTGGCTACGCAGTTATGGCGCCGGTGGCGGTGCGAAAGTCGGGGTTTTGGGTCGAATTGACCCCGCAACGGGGGATCTCGTGGATGCAGCCTATCTCTCGGCGGTGTTGAGTAGTGGAAATAGCAACACTCTCACGGTGACGGATATGAGTCGCAACGATGCGGGGAATTTGGTTGTCAGTGCGGAGTCGTTTTTCAGTCCCCGCAACCCCGATGGTTCGGCGATGACGCAGGTGGATACGAGCCTGAGTTCTCCGTTTGATTACACGGTCGAGATTACCCCGGATTTGACCCAGGTGGTGAGTACGTCTGCTGTTGGCTGGACATCGTGACGGGTTTGGGATGATGGGTTAGGGTTGAGTGGCGATCGCCGAGTTGGCTAAGGCTTGTAAGCTATCTAAGGCCGCCTCGTCATCGCCGCTCACGCCTTTGAGTGCAATACGATAGCGAACTCCCTCCTGGGACCATTCAATGACTGGCGGGGAACAGGATGCACCACACATCATGGGGTTAAAGTCTCCGGTGAGTCCGTTATTGAGGGGGATGCTCTCTTGGAACTCTTCCCCGACTCCGTAATAGTCGTCATCGTTGGTCCGTCTGGCGGCGAAGAAGCCATAGGAACAGGCGGTGGCGCCTCGACAGTTGGGAGCGAGGGATAGATAGATTTGGTAGCTGTCTGCGTCGGCTTCGGCTTCGACGTAGATGGGTAGTTCGTTATGGTCAGTCAGGGGAATCTCGCTCGGAAGCCGAATCGGAATCTCGGTTGTCGATTGCACCTGTTGCAGAACGTCGGAAAATAGGGGTGCAGGTTCGGCGGTTTCAGGATTGGAGTTTGTATTCGAGTCTGTCACTCCCTCGGCTACGTCTGTCAGGGGTGGCTCCTGATTGTCGGATGAAGACTCGGGTAACAACGCCTCTGGAGATTCCTCTGGGAACTCCTCAGTAACGGGGGTGTTGAGTGCGGTTTGCGAGGCTGGCTCTGACGGGGAATCACGGGAGTCCTGCTGCACCTCGGGGGTTGGGGTGTCCTCAGAGAGATCCGTTGAGGGTGGAGTCCGACAGCTATTGAGCA
Source organism: uncultured Phormidium sp. (assembly GCA_964644215.1). Lineage (GTDB taxonomy): Bacteria > Cyanobacteriota > Cyanobacteriia > Cyanobacteriales > Geitlerinemataceae > Sodalinema. The sequence continues at coordinate 11,602 of CAZXWM010000059.1, read as the reverse complement.
GAATTAAGGGACTGGCGATCGCCAACAGCCAGAGTTGAGTCCTTATTTGAGTCTTTTGAACCGAAATTTGTCTCATTGATACGCCTCCTTTAGCATATAAATCGATAAATGTCAATAAAAATTACGCGATAATCTCGGTATTTTTCCTAAATCCCCATTCAGCCTAGCATTCCCCCCACCTCAGACCGTAACCTTGTCCAGGAATTTGTAAATTTTTGTAACAAATTACCCGGATTCCCGTAAAAATCGTCTTCTGAAAGCGACAGATTTAGGAACACCCCAGAGAATCTCGCCAAACGTCATAGCCTACCGAGGAATCCCATCACTCATCACATTGGTCGTTGAGTTAGAGATTTGCGGTTTCTGCTGTGACTCCCAGGCGTCCGATAGACCCTGACTATGGATGACGAACAATTGAATGAACTCGCTTTAGATGCACAACAGAACCCCCCCGGAAGCCAGACTCGCCAAATCGCACTGACGCGACTGATTAATGGAATCATTCATTCGGGTCGTCTGATCTATCCTTCTGGAATTGGCTTGTCTCCGGATCGATATCAAGATTACCGCGCCGAAGCGTTACAAAGTTTGTTTTACTACATTTGTAGCTCCATTGATGAGTATGATATCAAGTTAGCATCGGTAATGCGATGGGCCAATATGTTATTGGAACGCCGTTTTTTTAGAGAGGTGTCAGAACAGAGAGTTAGAAACAAAAAACCTGTCATTTTTGAGCGGTTTGACGAACATCTAGTCTCGCGGTCTCAATGGACAGAAAATTTAGGGAATGAAAGCCAATTTTTGTCTGATTTGGTTCGGGAATGTCTTGAGGATGATGTTGATGGTTTATTTCAAGAATGCTGTCTGACTAAATATCCTCAAGTCAACTTCCAGAAACTTGTCCTCAGACGGCTTGACGGCTATCAATGGCAAGAAATTTCTCAAGAGTTCTCGGTTCACACATCGACTCTCAGTGGCTTTTATCAAGCCTCCCTGCGTCGCCTTGCTCCTTATATTGAAGCCTCAATTCGTAAGACCCATTCGTTATGAATCCTTACGTCACTAATCTCAATAGAAACCCCGATCAACCTATGACTAGCACTAGCCATCTAATCGTGACAGTTCCCTTGACGCACCAGCAGCGCCAGGTGGCGAAACTCTGTCGTCAACGATACGCAGATCCGATGAAGTCCAATCGCATCTATCGCCAGATTTTAGCATTGTATGCGACCACATTTTATACGGATTGTATGGGCATTGCAACGGACATTCAAGCCAGTGGAATCTGCAATCCAATTGAGCAACTTCTCACTGATGTAGCTGAACTTCCAATTCCTGGGTTGGGAGGGTTAGAATGTACGTTGGTTGAGCCGGCGATCGCCGACCTAGATACCGTCTATAATCAGGCTCATACATTAACAGTACAGACTTCCCCCGAAGCCTTCCACAATCGCCTCGGCTATCTCGCCGTTGGCTTCAGTCCAACCTATCATGAAGCCTATCTGCTTGGCTTCCGCAAAACCTTGTCCTCAGAGCGTACAAGTCTCGCCGATTGGGATAGCCTTGATGGACTCTTTACTAGGCTAGAAAATGCCTTAACCCCAACCCCCTTGCTTGGTTTACGGGATTGGTTTCAGGGGCAATTTCCTGCCGGTTGGGAGCCTCTATCTGCGGAATTTATGGCGGAGTTTATCACTCAAGATACGCCACCAGTCCAGGCGATCGCCTTCCGAACTCCCTCAACTCAACCGGAAATTCAAAGAGCTAAGCGTCTTCAATTTAGTGATGGACATACCATCGCCTTAGAAGTTGGTGTCTATCCTCTCAGTGACCAAGAAATTGATGTCCGAGTCCGATTGATTCCCACCCTAGGTGCCGCTCTTCCGTCAGATTTAAGTATGATGATTCTTGATGAAATGGATGAGATTGTGATGCAAACTCAAGCTCGGGGAACCTCTGTATTACGTTTAGAGTTTAGTGTTGAACCCGAGGAAATTTTTAAACTTAAGTTACAACGAAGAACGGTAAGTTTGGTTGAGACGTTTTCGTTTTAGAAAAGAACAGGGAACAGGGGATATTGACGGCTGTTCCCTGACTTGTAATTAACGATTAACGATTAACAGCAACCCTGGCTTTGAGATGTAGGATTTTTTCAATCGTCTCTTCGACTGATTTATCCGGCGTTGAGGCCCCCGATGTGATTCCGACTACCAGATGACCCTCTGGGAGCCAATTATCGGTGATGTCCAATTCGTCGCCTTCTAAGGGTTTATGTTCAATGCGATTTCCTGGGCCAATGCGATCGGCAGAATCGATATGATAGGAGGGAATCTCTCGCTCGATCGCAATCTCTTGTAAATGCGTGGTATTCGACGAGTTAAAGCCACCAATGACCACAATTAAATCCAAGTCTTCTTCTACCAGTTGCAACATAGCATCCTGACGCTCTTGGGTGGCGTCGCAGATGGTATTGAAGGACATGAAATGTTGGTTGAACTCCGTTGGCCCATATTTTTGTAACATGGTGCGCTCGAAGAGTTTGCCAATTTGTTCCGTTTCGCTTTTTAGCATGGTGGTTTGATTGGCAATTCCCAGACAATCCAGGTCGCGATCGGGGTCAAAGCCTTCGGAATGGGCGTTTTTGAACTTGTCCATAAACTCGGCTTTGTCGCCACCCTGGAGAATGTAGTTGGCAACATACTCAGCTTCTTTGAGGTTCAAAACCACCAGATATTTATCGGCAAATGAGGTGGTGGCTAGGGTTTCCTCATGTTTATACTTGCCATGGACAATTGAAGTGTGGTTACGTCGCTTGTGTTTTTCAACACTGTTCCAAACCTTGGACACCCAGGGACAGGTGGTGTCAACAATGGTGCAACCCCGTTCATCGAGAAGCTGCATTTCTTGAACTGTGGCCCCGAAGGCGGGAAGAATGACCACATCGCCTTTTTGAACGCCGGAAAAGTCTTTTTCGCCATCGATTACCTCGATGAATCCTACATTCATCTCCTGTAGCCGTTGGTTGACACCGGGATTATGGATAATTTCGTTGGTGATCCAGATCCGCTCGCTGGGGAAGTGACTGCGGGTTTCGTAGGCGATCGCCACGGCCCGCTCAACCCCCCAACAAAAGCCAAAGGCCTCCGCTAGACGAATGGTGACCTGATCGCGTTCTAGAGTGTTCTGGTTGGCACGAATCTCACCAATGAGATTACTCTGATATTCCGTTTGCAGGAGTCCTTCGACTTCAACCTCATGTCCAAATCCACGACGGTGATAGTTGTCTGATTTTTGCAGGGAGCGTTTAAAGGCTTTAGTATCCATAGTTAATTGAATGGGGGTTGGCGATCGTCAGTCTGTCAATTTTCGGTTAAATTTCCGAGATGGTGTCATTGTACCGAGTTCACGGAAGCTTATGACAATTCCCTATTCCCTATTCCCAGTTCCCTATTCCCTGTTCCCTGTTCCCTGTTCCCTATTTCACAACGTCTCCGCAATCACCAAAGCCATACGCCAGAGTTCATATCCCCGTTCATTCAGGTGTAGTCCATCGGTGGTGAACTCAGCTTTGAGATAACCGGCCTCGTCGCTAAATAGGGGATAGAGGTTGAGATAGGTGGCCCCTTCAAGTTGGGCGATCGCCGCTAAACGTTCATTGAGTCTCTCGATACGTTGATTAGGGAGATCCCGCAGTTTTTCCCGTCCCTCCCAGGTGGCATTTGCGCCACCGTGAGGCAAAATCGACTGAACCACCACCTCAGTGTTGGGATGAATCCAGAGAATATCTTTGATGATTTTGCGGTGGTTTTCCAAAATCGTCTCGTCGTCTTCTCCCCGCAGCAGATCATTGATGCCAATCATCACAAAAATTTTATCGGGGCGGATGTCATCCAACAAGGGCAATCGTTCATAGAGTCCCTCGGACCCTTCCCCCGAAATCCCTTGATTGAGCCAGGCGACATCGAGTGGGAGTAACCGCTCAGGAAAACTCAGACTAATCGAATCTCCCGCCAACACATAGAGGCGTTCTGGGGACGTAGCGGCGATCGCCTCAGCATCGTCTTCCAACCGTTCAAGCCAATCTTGATAGGTAGCACGGGGGACTTCCTCCAGCTTCGGCCGAGGGGACGCCGTTGGTTGAACCATTGGCACAGGCGTGGGACTCGTCTCGACGGTGGCCAAGGTATTACCATCCTGCACCGGCAAAGACCGTTCGGACTGTTGCCGTCCAATCAGAATCGCCACGGCCACCAACAACATGCCATTCGTAACCAAGGAGAGAATGCCCCAGGCTGGGATAGGCTTCGATACTTTAGACACAGGCTATCATCGCAAGACAGGTGCAACTTTTATTGTGCGTCATGGGGGGAAGAAGGCAAGAGGGGGAAGAAGGCAAGAGGCAAGAGGCAAGAGGCAAAAAACAGGGTAGGGGCGTACCCTTGTGGTCGCCCGGGCGTACCTTTATGGTCGCCCTCTCTTCTGGCAAGAGGCAAGAGGAAACCATATCATATAGGACAATGTTCCCACCTATAATCTTTACCTAAACGTGGTTTCACTCTTAGAGTTTGCCTATTATTAACTGTCTATTTTTAATTATCGACAAAAATAACCGGCTCCACAGTCAAACGTGAAACCGGTTGTTCAGGAGAATGAAACAAAATTAAGCCAGACTCGCTCTCATCAACGATGCAGACATTACGACTAGGACATTTCGCCGGGCTTAGATGACGACATTCCGCCCATCGCCGTTTCCTTGAGGAAACCATGATACGCTTCCATGCCATGTTCGCCGATGTCGAGTCCGTTGAACTCTTCTTCCTCGCCGACGCGAATCCCACCGACGACCGCCGCAACGGCATACCAACAGATGAAACTCAGAACAACGGTGAAGCCACCAATCGTTAGAACACCAATCAGTTGAGCGATGAAATTACCACCACCGAAGATTCCCACAGCCAGGGTTCCCCAGATACCATTAACGAGGTGAACCGAAATCGCCCCAACGGGGTCATCAATTTTGGCAACTCGGTCAAAGAAAGAGACCGCAAAGACAACCAGAATCCCACCAATAGCACCGGTGAGAGCCGCCCCCCAGTAGGGCATGACATCACAACCGGCGGTAATCGCCACTAACCCGGCCAGGATGCCGTTAATGGTCATCGACAGGTCAGGCTTACCATCGCGGAACCAGGAGGTAAAGGTTCCCGTCACCCCACCCGCCGCTGCGGCGAGGTTGGTGGTGACAGCAATGTAAGCAATGTTGGAGGTTGCAGCCAACTCAGAACCGGGGTTGAAGCCAAACCAGCCAATCCAGAGAATCAGACAGCCGAGGGTTGCCAGACTGAGGTTATGACCCGGAATCGCGCGGGGTTGACCATCGTCATATTTACCCATTCGAGGACCGAGAATCGAAGCCCCCACTAAGGCGGCCCAACCGCCGACGGAGTGAACCACCGTTGAACCGGCAAAGTCACCAAAAGACCAAGCACCTTCGGGACCAAAGGAGGTCAGCATTCCATTTCCTGACCAAACCCAGTGGCCCGAAATGGGGTAGAAAATTCCGGTCAGCAAGAGGCTGAAAATGAGGAAAGCACCGTATTTAATCCGCTCGGCGACGGCACCTGAGACGATGGTTGCAGCGGTAGCAGCAAAGGCCACCTGGAATAAGAAGGAGACGGAAATCGGCAGGTCATCGGGGAACTCACCGAGTCCATAGGTGGCGGGGTCTCCACTGCTGAGGAACCAACCGCCGAAGCCAATGAAGGCGGTCGAGCCTTCGCCGGTAGCCCCTTCACCATACATGAGGGAAAATCCGATCGCCCAGTAGGCAATTGTCGCTAGGGCAAAGACAATCAGGTTTTTAGAAAGAATGTTGACGGCATTTTTCTGACGACACATCCCGGTTTCAAGCATTCCGAAACCGGCGTTCATGAAAATCACCAAAACCGAGGCGACGAGAACCCAAACGGTGTTGAGAACACCTTGAACATAGGCAGCGTCAACCTCTTCGAGAACTTCAATCCCTTGGGGATCTGCGGCAGTTGCCGCTAAGTCCCAAACGCCCAAAATTAACGCTGTTAAGGGAATACAGGCGAGCCAATAAATGGGAACTCGGCGGCCAAGGGTCAGGAGTTTAACCAAGGCTGAGTTGCGGTTGCTGCCGCGAACTCGCCTTGGTGAAGCTCCAGGTCGTGCTCTGAGGGTAATCTTAGATGTCATGTTTTAGACTTTGGATTGAGATTAAGCAAACGGATCGGTTTCCGACACAGCACACTCGCGCTGGGAACACTTGGCAATCTCTGATGGCGTCCAAAGCTCAAGCTTGTGTACCCTTGCGCTCCCGTCGAGATTGAGAAGCGGAGTTGTGCGGTTGAGTCACACTGATTGCACCAATTCTCGTAGGGTTTATTCTGTATAAGACAATACATTTGGCTGGCGATCGCCGGGAATCTCTGGGAAAACTTACTGATTTTTGCCGGTTTCTTAAGGAAACTCCCGCTAGAATCGCCAGGTTGGGTGAAGGTATGCCTAACTATTTTTTTGCTGTAGATAGGCCGCTGCACCGAGTTCATCGAGTCGCTGTTGTTTATCGAGAACCGATGTTTTGAGATCTTGACGATACTGTTGAACCTGTTGCAGCAAGGCCTGATCCTGACTCGCTAACATCTGTATAGCCAGCAACCCAGCATTTTGGGCATTGCCGATCGCCACTGTGGCCACGGGAATCCCCCGAGGCATCTGCACGATGGAATAGAGGGAGTCAAGACCCCCTAAATGGCGGGTCGCCACTGGGACACCAATCACCGGTAGCGGCGTTAGGGACGCCACCATCCCCGGTAAATGGGCCGCTCCCCCCGCTCCGGCAATAATCACTTTTAAACCCCGCTCATGGGCTGTTTTGGCGTAGTCAAACAGACGTTCAGGGGTGCGGTGGGCCGAGACGATCGCCACCTCATGAGGAACCTGAAACTGTTGGCAAATCTCGATGGCCGCGTTCAGGGTTGGCAGGTCGGAATCGCTCCCCATAATGATGCCGATTTGAGCCGTTTTGGGGGCAGTATTGGGGCTAGAACTGGTCATTGATACAATTGCTGAGTTGTACTCAGACGAGATAGAACGAATGGCTGTAACGATTATTCGGGGCAATGTGCCGGGATACAAGCTAGAGGGGACATCCTCTGGGAGACAACAGGCGATCGCCCTAGAGGAGCAGCGAGTTACAGCCATTACTCGGTCCGCACCCATACCAACCCCCTCAGCAGCATCCCCACAGCCCCCCCTGAATGCTCCAGGAACCCATCTCGATTGTGGTGAAGACTGGATTTCCCTCGGAGGCTGCGACCTCCAGATTAACGGGGCGTTAGGCTTGGCTTTTCCCGATGTGACCCCAGAGCATCTGCCCCAGTTAGATGCTATCAGTCGCTATCTCTGGCAGGCGGGAGTCGATGCTTATCTGCCCACCCTCGTCACCACCTCCCCTGAGACGTTTCGCCGGGCCATCGCCACTTTTGAGACGTTCATGGCCAGCCAACTCCCCCAAGCCGCCACCGCTGAGGTGCTAGGACTCCATTTAGAAGGCCCCTGTTTGAACCCGCAAAAACGGGGCGCTCATCCCCAGGAGTATTTGTTGCCCCTAACCCGAGATAGCCTCGAACGAGTCTTAGGCCCCGCTGCGGCGACGGTGAGCCTGATGACCTTGGCCCCGGAATTAGACCCAAGTGGTGAAGCCATCGCCGAGCTGCAACGGCGCGGGATTCGCGTTAGTCTCGGCCATTCCTTGGCTACAGCGGCCCAGGCGAATCACGCCTTTGACCAAGGGGCCACTATGATCACTCACGCCTTCAATGCTATGCCGGGCCTACATCACCGAGAACCCGGTTTGCTGGGGGCGGCGTTGCTGCGAGCGGGCATCTCCTGTGGGGTGATTGCTGATGGAGAACATATCTGTCCGATGATGTTACAGCTATTGCTTAACGCCGCTCCTGAGCGTCTGTTTCTCGTCAGTGATGCTCTCGCACCTCTGGGACTCCCCGATGGCCGCTATCCTTGGGATTGCCGCGAAATCGAGGTGAAACAGGGAACCGCACGACTAGCCGATGGAACTCTGGCCGGAACCACGCGATCGCTCCTCGATGGTGCTCTCAATCTCGTCAACTGGGGTTTATGTGACATCGAAACGGCCATTTCTTTGGCTACCATCGCTCCCCGAGAGGCGATCGGACAATCGAGTACTCTGATTGGGGCTTCGGCTCAACAACTTTTGCGATGGCGACAGGTTGACGGACAATGGCAATGTCAACGCCTATTTCCAGACCTGGAAAACTCCTAAATTGACGAACTTAGGCCAACATTCTTGAGGGGAATACGGTCTTGAGGGAGCGAATTTAGGGAGCGAATTTAGGGAGCGAATTTAGGGAGCGATCGCCCTACTCATCCTCGTTATCCACCGTTTTTGTTGCCGCCATATTCAGACTAATCAACGTATCCATAATTCGTAAACCACTGCAATCTTTGAAAAGATTAAACTCCGTCAACTCTTCATACTCCTCAAATCCCACTTCTTCCAAATAAATTGCCAACGTTTCAAAATCAAAGCCGACCCGATGCACATCAAACTCATTCGTTTGACCGCCAAACATAATGCTCATCAGATGTAGCCGTTCAAAAGCCATTAAATTAGGGTTGAGATAGAGCCAGCAGAGAGTTTGTAGATTGGGGACACTAATAAATAACTTCCCTCCGGGTTCTAGCACCCGATGCCATTCACTGAGAGTCACCAGTAACTCATTATTTAAACTGTGGTGGAAATGTTCCAACACATGGCTGGCGTAAATGGCTTCGACGGAATTGTCCTCAAATTGACTTAAATCCGCAGCATCCCCGACAAAATCGACTTCAGGGCGTTCCTCAATATCTAAAATTTTCCAGTCGGGATGGGGTTCTTGACCACCAATATGAAGTTTGAGTCCCATAATATCTCCTGAGTTGATTAGTTTAGGGGGTTGGAGCGGCGATCGCCACCCAAACCTCCCTATTATGTTAACGGTTAGCGGGATTTGGACTGAGGGAGAGAATGGTGATTTCCCTCATCGTAGGAATCCGAAGCAGGTTCTTTGAACCAGAGCATTTGTTTGGGAATGGCGATACCAATCCCAGCTTCTTCAAACGCCAGCTTCAGACGACGACGATACTCCCGTTCAACGTTCCATTGTTGCAGAGGTTTGGTCTTCGTCCACATCAGCAATTGGGTTCCCCGTTCATCAAGATTTTCTACCCCAGCTAACATGGTCGGCTCAATAATCGATTCCGTCCAGTCTGGATCAGCTTGCATCTCCTCGATGGTCTGACGCATGACCTGAATCGCTTTGAGAGCATCCGCATCATGACTAATCCAAATCCGGAAGTCAATCCGAGACCATTCTTTGCTGAGATTATGCACCACCTGAATTTGACTATTGGGAACCGTACTGAGTCGGCCACCTTCTCCCCGCAAGCGAGTCACCCGCAGGTTCATATATTCCACAAAGCCGGCGCCATAGCCCACATCAATCACATCCCCCACCGCAAATTGGTCTTCCCAGAGAATGAGAATCCCGTTAATCAGGTCTTTGATTAGATTTTGAAAGACAATCGTCAAGGCCACACCAAAAATCCCCGCCCCGGTAATCAGGGAATCTAAGGGGAAGTTTTGCAACGCCAAAAACCAAATTACCCCAATTAAGCCAGCAATGAAGCTCGTCATTCCCTTTAAGGCGGCGGCTAGGGTAGGAGCGCGGAGGATAAAGCGTTTCGAGGCGGTGGGATTGAGGGATTCTTGTTCAACCCAGGATTGCAAGATATTGTCAAACAAGACATCCGTTAATTTGTTGGCGATCGCCACAAAGAGCCAAATCCCCAAAATCTGAACCGGAAATTTCTCCAACCAGTTCGCGTAAGCTCGTGTTTCGGGAAACTGAGACAGAATCCAGATAATTCCCCCAATCCACAGGGCCAGCTGCAAAAACAGCAACACACGCCGCAGCAAAATCACCAGGCTGATGCGCCGTTCTAAGACAATTTGCGGCATCATCGCCCGCAAAAACTGCACTCGGCTTCCCGTCCCCGCTGAGTCATTCTCCTGGGCTAGAGCCTCTTCTGGAGGTTGCAAGTCTTCAGGATGTCGTTGTTGTAAAAGTTGTTGGTAATGGCCGGTTGCACGCCGTTGTAATAGGGCCAGGATCGGACTGAGAACAACAATGATGGCCGCTAGAGCCAGAGCCTTCTGCCAGCGTTCTTGTCGGGCTTGCGGGAGACGATCCTGGTACCCGAGTCGTAAGGCCTCCTCAATTTGAGCGGCCCAGTCCTGAGCGAGAGCCTCGGGGCGGCGATCGGCGACTTGAGCGTCAAACTGAGTCACAGTGACAATTTCTTGAGGTTCTTCCCAAGACCCCAGATTTTCCTCGTCATAAACGCTGATCACATATTGATTCGTGTTCCAATCTTGTTGAGCCGTCACCTGGAGGGAGTCGGGATCGAAGCCCTCGTCAAGAATGCGACTCAACTTGCGCTCAACCTCACGCACCCGCTCCTCTAAGGGAGGAATTGTGCGGGGTTTGTCGGGATTGGACGGCGGTGAACTAATCTCTAAAACCGACCGTCCGTTGAGGCGCACGGTGGCCGTGTTTTCTGTGACTTGTAGGGGATCGAAGGGAATCGGTAGGGGAGTTTGCCCCTCAACGCTTTGGGGACTGGCCGTTGAGAGGGTGACAACGGTGATTAGGGATAAGACGAGCAGCAGGAGACTCGGCAGTAGACGGCTGAGACGTTGTTGCAGGTGATGCACGCTAAAGATGGACCTGATTGACATAGGACAAGATGACCTCTGGCTGAGTGTTCAGGAGATGTATCAGGAGATTTAATTGTCCACAAACCATTCCGAACTCCGTTGGCCGGGATCGATGGGAATGCTAACGGCTTTACCGAGACGAGGCCGTTCGCGAGTCTCGCTGATATATTGACGAATCACCTCGGCACTGTTCCAAGCATTGAGATATTCGGCAATCTGCTCAAGATGTTGGGCATAGTCGTCGGCTGAACGGGGAAATGAGGCTTGTTCGAGATATTTCCACATCACCTGCAAGAAAATTTTGCCTTGGCTGCGGCGTAGTTGCAGGTCGTAGGAACAGCCCCACTTGTTGAGTAGGAGTTGGTGTAACTCAGGTCCAGTCACGATGGGTTGGCTTTGATCGGTTGAGTTAGGCATGGGAGGCGTTGCTGGCTGATATCTGGCTCGGGGCGCGATCGCTCGGGCAGGCTATGGCTTGTATTTTACATTTCTTAATTGATTCTGGCCAGCCAAGTCTCGATTTTCCCGAAAAGCTCAATCGAGGGAACCTCCCCCTTTTTTAGCCCCTCCTGCGTGGTATTATGAACAAGTGTTGCGCCATTTTCATTATTTTTGCTCGCGACGGGACACTTGATCCGATACAATCCCAAACGGTGTGCGTCCTGCTTGATGTTCTCACGGCAATGGGCGCAAATGAAACGGTGCTACCGTTTGTTAAGCAAAATCAGATACAACCATAATACGTAAATAGCTCCATGACTCAGGCTTCCGGCTCAG
>CAZXWM010000058.1:3894-14768 GCA_964644215.1 uncultured Phormidium sp. | reverse complement strand
GCGAAGATCATTTCCGCACCGGAATCGGCGTAGGCCTTGGCGCGGTCGATCGCCAGTTGTTCGGCGCGATCGATATACTCGCAACCGCCGTAGTAGCGTTTTTTCGGCAGTCCTTCGGCATATTTGTTGGTGAGAACCGATCCCTGGGCCGCGAGAACGGCGGCGGAGGTGAAGTTCTCGCTGGCAATGAGTTCGAGGTGATCTCGTTGCCGTTGCAGTTCTTGGTTGAGAATTTCAGCCAGCATGGGATCGCTGGCGGCCAGGAGTTCAAAGTTAGTCTGAGTCATAATCTGAGTTGAATGGTCTCGATGAGATCGTCTCGATGAGTTGGTGGGGGGGACTGTTACTGGTACAGTTCTGTTTGATTTGTTTCGGGGCTGAGGCTAGAGTTAAGACCTGAACTCCTGATTTTAGCGTTTTTGGGGCGGCAGGTGAAGGGTGGATTGGCGTTTCGGCGGCGGGCGATCGCCCACCACTGAATAGACGGCATACAATGGAGTTAGGTCAGCTTAAATCCAGTTTTGGAGGTCTTAGAATCATGGTTGTGATTTTAACGGACAATTCCCTTATCCCCACCTGCCAGGTTTGTCAAGGCTGTGTGTTGGCGGATCACAACGGACAACCTCGCTGGCGTGGGGGAAAACTCGATTGTGGACGGGTGATGAGTCACTGTAGCGATCGCACCGGTCATCATTATCAATGTGTGATGGGGTTTCATGTAGCCCGAATTGATCTCGATTAGCCGGTCTCGATTAGCTGGTTAATTCTAGATGTCAAGAGTTGGTCTCAAAACCGTCTCAAAACATACGCAATACTTTTTCTAACTCCTCTTTACGATTGGGCTTAAACAGGGCTTGCACAAACTTCAAGCTCATAAACGGCATCGAGAACAAAAAGGCAAAATAGGTTCGCCAGGAACTCCATTGCGAAAACAGTCGCCGTCGAGGAGTGACTGCCCAAAATCGATTAGCAGAACAAACAAATCCCTCTCCTAATGCTGATACCTCATGCCACCAACCGACCGGCAAATACAGCACATCACCGGGATTCAAGACAACTTCATAGCGATGTTTGAAGGCTTCTTTCAAGCCAGGAAATGTCTCAAAATCGGGGTTATCGGGATACACTTGGCTAAACCAAGACCGCAACTTTAAGCCATGATGCAAATGACCAATGAGGGGAAACGGATAAAGGTTAGAGAGTTGTGAGGGGGGGAACAAAACCACTCGTTTTTGCCCCGCTAGTTGGATGAGGGTGCCGTCGAAGGTATCATAATGCAAGCTTTCAGTATGACCACCAGCCCCCGCCCAGAGATTGAAGTCTGTCATCCCTTTAAGAAGATGAAACTGTTGGCCGAGGTTTTGCAGGCTCGGAGAAGCGGCTAGGGGAGTTTCTGCTAAAGGACATTTGGCCAGATAAATATCCTCTCGATGTGCTTCACCTGATCGCACTAAATCAGCATATTCAGAAAACGATAGAGATTTGGCGGTAATCCCACTGCCGATGGTTTTCCACTGTCGTTTATCTAAGTCTTTGCGTTGGGAACCATAAACCCGACAAAGGAATTTCCGCTCACCTATTTTGGCTTCGAGATAATCTAAATTCCATTCAGGTTCTGAGACACCTTGGCGTAGAACAATGGGAATGCCTGGTATTTGATACTGTTCAATAAACTCCTCCGTTGACCAAGTATCGGGATATCGCTCTTGGATCGGCAAAAAGGGAATCTTAGACGCCTGGATATTCCCAGACTTAATGGCAGAAATTGTCGGAGAATCTGGGGATGATTTCGAGTTGGCTTGGCTCATAATTTAGGGACTTGGTTAGAGTTCGATTCCAGAATGAATGGGAGTGCAGATAAATTGTAATACAAGGGAGATTGTTGAGGGAAATCGCGATCGCCGTCAATCGAGTTAGATGCGATCGAGGATACCGGAAGCTCTTAACAATTCGATAGGCTAAAGTCTCTTGGAACGTTTTGTCAACGGCGATCGTCGTAGGATAGGAAAGGGCGACACTACCTAGAGACAGAGCCGGTTGTCTATCATAAGTGAAGGTAATAGGATGTCTTGCTCCTCCGCCCTAAAATTTTAGACACACAAAATAGGACTAAAGCTAAAGCTTGAATCCTTACAGGAAGGCATTGTTACTAGAACCATAGTCACCGCTCAACTGTCTATATTTTTAGGACAAATCAGCCACCTCAGTTCTAAACAAGAGTTGGAGTGAGTTCTTCTGGCCTGTTTAACAACGATATTTGTCTGTGTTAGCCAAATTTGAGACTGCAATGCGATCGCCTCAGCTGAAACCGCATCCCCTTGAGAGCCATCTCTCCCCCACAAGACGAGACACTCAACCTCGTTCTCAAGCTAGGTCAAAACGCCGAGGCTATCGACTGGCGGTGTATTTACTGAGTTTTTGGGGATCTCTAGCTATCAGCCTCAGCGGTTGGTCTATCTCGGAACTCACGGTCATCTCCTGTACCTCACAGCATACCCCCCTAGGGCAACTCTGCCACGGCAACGTCCCTGAAAGTTTACCGCAACCGGCGTTGACTCGTCTGGGGGCGGTTTCCTATCGGGCGATCGCCCAAATCATGCAACACCGATACCCCCAAGGCTCTACCCTCACCCCCTCCCAAAAACGCTATCTACGTCCGTTTTTCGGGGATTTAGTCGATCGCGTCCAAGTCATCTACGAGGTGGAACTGATCGATCACTGGGTTGGAGCCAACTTGCGGCTCGATCTCGGCTCCTCGAACGCGCAAGTCTATGGAAACCGAATTTACGTCAATAGCCCTTATAATCCCGAAGATCCCGAACAGTTAGCACTCCTGGCTCATGAATTGGTCCATGTACGCCAGTCGGAGGAGTTGGGCGGACTCCACGCCTTTGGCCAGGAGTATTTTCGCGAGTATAAACGGGCCAATCTCGTCTATAAAGATAATGTCTTTGAGCGCGAGGCCTTTGCGATCGAAGACAAGTTCCGTCAATGGCTGCGGCAGAACTTCCGCCACGGGACCCTACGCCACCGTCAACCCCACCGTCAACCCCACCGCACCCCTCAGACGGTTCCCGAGAGTCCTCGTTAAAGCGGCCTTAGGCGAATGTCGAGGAGCCTAAATCCGGGGGAACATCTTGCCAACGTCCCTCACCCACGGCGCGGATGGCCTCTTTCAAGGATACATCTCCGGTATAGAGAGCGCGTCCGACAATGGCCCCACTCACCCCAACCGGTTCGAGGGAGAGTAACGCCAATAAATCTGAGACTGAACTCACCCCTCCTGAAGCAATCACTGGAGGGGTAATGGCTTCGGCTAACTCCCGCAACGCCTCACGATTGGGACCGCTGAGAGTCCCATCGCGGTGAATATCCGTGTAGATAATCGCCGCTACCCCAAATTGAGCCATCTGTTGGGCTAAGTCCGTAGCCTTAACTTGGGAGGTTTCGAGCCAACCTCGGGTCGCCACCCAGCCGTCTCGTGCGTCAATCCCAACGGCGATTTGTCCAGGAAACTCCTGACAGAGTTGTTCGACCAGTTGCGGCTGTTCCACGGCGGCGGTTCCCAGAATGGCTCGCTCAATACCACGGTCTAAGACCCGGGCCACACTATCGCGATCGCGCAGTCCCCCGCCGAGTTGCACGGGAATCGAGAGGCGACGGGCGATCGCCCCAATGACCTCGCTATTGACCGGATGACCGCCTTTGGCCCCATCGAGATCCACTAAATGCAAGCGAGTCGCCCCCTGGTCGAGCCACTGTTGGGCCATGGCAACGGGGTCTTCACTGAAAGTCTGAGACTGCTCATAGTCTCCTTGGTAGAGGCGCACACAGCGGCCACCTAATAGATCGATTGCAGGAATGACATCCATGGGGTTTCTAAGTCAATAGGGTGAACGGTTAATCTAGGAGAGTCGATTATAGACTCTCCATAACAGGCACAGGGGCAGCTAGATCTTAAAGATTTGCTCACAAATGGGCTGGGATTTCGCGATCGCCCACCTGGCAACGTATCATAGATCAGGTGCTTGACTCTTTCCAAAAAGGCGACATGAGAGGGGTTGAGTTAGATCGCGGACAAACCGTCCAAATAGAGGTAGGTACAATCAATACCATGCCAGAACTTGATGATGTAAAGACTCGATTGAGGACTTCGATGCGACCCAAGAAACCGAAAATGCTGGTGGTTGACGACGAGCCAGATAATCTAGATTTGCTCTATCGCACGTTTCGCCGTGAGTTTCAGGTCTATAAAGCCGAAAGTGGCATTCAAGCCCTGGAGGTTCTCGAAAAACAAGGCGAAGTGGCGGTGATCGTCTCGGATCAACGGATGCCGGAAATGAAGGGGACTGAGTTTCTCAGCAAGACCGTCACTCAGTTTCCCAATACCGTCCGGATTATCCTGACCGGGTTTACGGATATTGAGGACTTAGTCGAGGCGATTAACTCGGGACAGGTGTATAAGTACATCACGAAACCCTGGGACCCGAATGAGTTACGAGGGGTGGTACAGCGGGCCGCTGATACCTATGAACTCTTGAAGCAGAAAACCGAAGAACTCGAATGGTCTCAGGCCCAAATGGCGGTCTTGTCTATCTTGATGGAGGTGGCCCAAACCTCGGTTGATTTGGCGGCCTCGTTGCAACCGATCGCCGACGCCTTAGGAGAGAATTTTGAGGTGGATACCTGCGTCTTGCAACTGATGGATGGGGATTCTCTCGCCGGTGAACCCGTTTGCTATGGCCAAGCGGAGAAAATTGAGCTTCAGGATGACCCGTTGGCCCAGGAGGCGATCGCCAGCCAATCGGTGCAAGGAGTGGCTAATGTGAGTTCAGATGCTGAATTAGGCAAACTCGACAGTTATCAAACCACTGGCGTTAAGGCCCATTTAGTCTTACCGGTGGTTTTCCGCGACCAGTTGCTGGCCTTAGCGTCCCTTCAGTGGAAAAGTCCCAACGCCATTCAAGAAAACGAGGTGGAGTGGATTCATCGCTGCACCCAACAGATGGCGTTAGCCCTGGCCTGTAGCAAGTTAGCGGCTTAATCCCTGACATGACTATACAACCCGACGCAGCGGCGATTCAAAGTCTTTTCGATCGCATCGCTCCCCTCTATGATCGCCTCAATGACCATCTCAGTTTTGGCACTCACCGTATCTGGAAGCAGATGGCGATCGCCTGGTCTGAGGCCCAACCAGGTGATACCGTCTTAGATGTCTGTTGTGGCAGTGGCGATCTAGCCCTACTTCTGGCCGAAGTGGTCGGTTCAACGGGAACCGTCGTCGGTGCCGATTTTTCCTCGGCCCAGTTAGAGGTGGCCCGTCGTCGCAGTTACCAGCAACTGCGAGAGGTGGACTGGGTGCAGGCCGATGCGTTGGCGTTACCTTTCCCAGACAACCGCTTTGACGCGGCGACAATGGGCTATGGCTTACGGAATCTCACGGATATTCCCCAAGGACTACGACAACTCTATCGTGTCCTTAAACCGGGGGCCAAGATGGCGATTTTGGATATGCACCGTCCTCAATCAGCCCCGATGCAAGTGTTTCAACAATGGTATCTCGATACATTGGTCGTTCCCACGGCACAACGATTTCAACTCAAGGATGAATATGCCTATATTGCCCCAAGCTTGGATCGTTTTCCTAGCGGTCCACGTCAGGTTCAACTGGCGGAGTCGCTTGGCTTTGAGCAGGTTGTCCATTACCCACTGATGGCTGGCATGATGGGGGTTCTCGTCGCCCGCAAACCCCAAGCCTAATCGTCCTGTTTTTTCTGAGTTTCTGTTCCCTCGTTCCTGTTTCCTAGTCCCTTGCTACTCCCAGACATCTGGTTTCTGATTATTCCCCCCATTGCTGGCGGAGTTATTGGTTATTTCACCAATGATCTCGCCATTAAAATGTTGTTTCGTCCCTATCGGGCTTATCATATTGGCAAGTACCGGCTTCCCTTTACTCCTGGCTTGATTCCCCGCAATCAAGAACGATTGGCGAAACGAGTTTCGGATACGATTATGGGGTCATTGCTGACGCCGAGTGAGTTGCAAAAACTGGCTCGCCGTCTGTTGGCGATCGAACGCCTTCAGGGAGCAATTCTTTGGCTTCTACGTATGGCACAAGGCAGCTTAAAGGCTGACCCTCAGGATAAAAGTAATAAAATTATTGCTGGGATTTTGCGAGATTTGGCGGGGCGATCGCTCCCCCGGATTTTAAAAGTTTTAGCCCGACGAGAAGATTTTTTAGACCATCAACTCAATAAAATATTTGATGATGTTCTCCTAGAATTTCAACTCACTGAACGACAAGCGTCTCAACTGTCTGACTGGTTGATGAAAATTGCCTTGTCACCGAATGCCGTTCGCCTCGCCCTCATCGATTTTTTGACGGATCGCAACATCTTAATTATTGATGAAAGTTTCCGAGAAAAAAGTAGTGGAACTTACTGGTTAGTTGCCAACTTTTTAGGCTTGCGAAATGCCTTAATCCGCTTGAGAAACTTTTGCTTAGATGAGAAGGAACAAGCCAATGAGCGACTAGCAGAAGTCATCGACTCGCTTTCCTTACAGTCTCGCCTCAAAGAATTTCTACAAAATCTCTCCCTACAAAACCTCCCCGTTTCCACGGTTCGCCAACTTCGCAAAACCCTCAAAGAGAGTGTGCGAAAATACGTCAAAACCGAAGGACAACCCCTATTTGAAAGCCTCAGTAACTCGGTAGATTTTGAAAACGTTGCTCAACTGGCTATCAGTCGCTTACAGTCTTCGGAAACCGTTAATTCATCTTTAGAACCCATCAGTTACGAGTTAGCCTTGGTTTTAGATCGCTATTTAGAAGAAGATCTCGAGAAGATTGTCGCTCAAGCTATTCCTATTTTATCGATTGATCAAGTTATCGTGAATCGAGTCAGAGCCACATCTCCTGAAAACCTAGAAACCGCTGTTGAAGGAATTGTCAAAAGCGAACTCCAAGCCATTGTTAATCTAGGTGGACTTTTAGGGATTTTTGTCGGCTTAGTCCAGTCTGGATTGTTACTTTTACGTTAACCCAAATCCAGCCTAGTCCTCACCCCAAATCACCATTAAAACTTGACAGCTACAAAGGCAGGATAACCACAACGCCGGAACAGGGCGACCATAAAGGTACGCCCCTACCCTCTTGCCACATGAGCTCTTGCCTCTTGCCCCTACGTCTTTTCTTTTGCCTCTTGCCTCTTGCCTCTTGCCTCTTGCCTTCTTCTTCCCTAATACGACTTCATCACCCGAGCAATTTCCCGATCTTGTTGCTTGCGTTTGAGACTCTCGCGTTTGTCGTGGAGTTTCTTCCCTTTCGCCAAACCAATACTCACCTTCACCCAACCATTTTTGAGGTAGAGCTTTAAGGGAACTAGGGTTAATCCCTGTTGCTCAACTTTGCCAATTAGCTTGCGGATTTCATTGCGATGGAGTAGCAGCTTGCGGTTGCGTAGGGGATCATGGTTAAAGTACTGACTGGCGATGTTGTAAGGGGAGATATGAACATTGTGTAGCCAGGCTTCGTTACCTCGAATCAGAGCATAGCCATCACGGAGGTTGACGCGGCCTTGACGGATGGATTTAACCTCGGTTCCTTGTAACTCAAGGCCGGCTTCATAGGTTTCTAGGATGCTATAGCGATAGCGTGCTTGTCGGTTGTCGGCGATGACTTTATAGCCGGAACTGGTATCTTTTGCCATTCGTTAGATTTAACTCGATTATTGAACTTAAGCAGGCTTTTGAGGCCACTCTTATGATTATTTAACCGTGCTGGGTTAAATTTTGCGAATTTTCGCTCCCTCTCTCGGCGAAGTTCAAACGTTAACCTCTAATCATCGGGTTCAGCATCAATTACAAAAGTTTACAAGTCGGGGTTGTCTGAACGTCAAATGTGCTGAGACTCCATGATAAACTCAATGATAGTCTCGGATACTAACGAAGGCGCTTTGTCTAGCCAATGTGTGGCACAGAGAAGCTATGACGGGCTGTCTTTTGACAAATATATCTGTTTTCGTTAAGACGGATTGCATCAGAAGATATCCCTCGTTAGATGTCGTTGTTGCTGTTGTTAGAGAATTTTCATGAAAGGAGAACACATTTTGAAAAAGCTGATTTCTGCGGCCTTAGTTTTTGCGGCACTCGCTCTGTTTAGCTGGGGTGGTTCAGCGTATGCAGGTGAGATTGAGCGTGGAGCTCAAATTTTTAGTGCCAACTGTGCTGCCTGTCATGCCGGTGGCGGGAATGTTGTTAATGCCGCCAAAACACTCCGTAAGGATACGTTAGAGAAGTATGGCATGGATTCGATTGATGCGATCGTTTACCAGGTCACGAATGGTAAGAACGCCATGCCGGCCTTCAGAGGACGTTTAAGCAACGATGATCTCGAAGATGTTGCGGCTTATGTGTTATACAAAGCCGAAGCCGGTTGGTAGAGCTTGATTGAGGCAATTCACCGCGTGGTTAGGCTAATCGGTTGATCTCAATCTCAACTTAACCACGCGGTTCGTTTTGGGCGATTGGTCGTTGGCCAAGCTTGCTACACTAGCCACCCCGGGAAAAGGCCCCCATAACTAAGGCGGATAAGAGCAAGCCAGGGGAGAGTAAAAGAGCGAGCATAAACAGTTCATGGCTAGTCATGTGACTATCTCCTCGAATGTGATTGTGGACGGGTTAAGGCGGTCTTGAAATTCTATTGTAGGCGACTCGGCTGGGATTGAGATATGCCGGGGCGGTTCTTTAGTTTGACTTTAGAGTTTTGTCTTGAGGGGAGAGGCTGGAGGTTTGTATTGTGGTGACAAGCTGTGTCCAGTCATTTGGGTGACAAAGCCAGGGATAAATGGGAAGGGGAGTTTCTGTTTTTTTGGGGCAGTAAAGAATACGGTTTTCGTCTAGGGTCAGGTCTTTGAGCGATCGCAGGGAATAGGTCTGATCTAATTTTCCAGTCAATTTATAGAGCTTTAATTCATGGCGGGACAGGGTGACATAGGTTTTACTGACGAATAAATAGCCACCATAGAGCGTAATAAATCCCGAAATGAGGCTAAAGGGAAAGCCGCCTTTGAGGGAGACAACAAAGGCATCTAACAGGACAAAGCTAGAGGCAATCAGCAACGTAACACCAATTCCTCGCCGATAGCGAACCTTCAATTCTTCAGCCATAGCAAGCCATTGGGAGTTACTGGGTTGACGATAGTTGTTAACTGCGGCGAATGTTGAAACAACACCATTCTTGCCGTTTCCAGAGAGTGGCGACAATCCAACCATGTTGTTCTAAGACATCAGCCATGGGTTTAGCTTGTTCGAGCAATACCCCACTAATCACCCCCCAAGTATTCGGCGAAGAAATAGCACTCATCTGAGGCACTAACTCGACAATCGTTTCTGCCAAAATGTTACAGAGAATGGCATCAACGGGCTGCTGATTGGTTAAACTGACGATGCGATCGAGGCTTCCTTCCTCAACAATCATCGTCTCCGTGGAAATGTTATTTAGGGCTTGATTGGCGCGAGCCGCTTTCACCGCTAACGGGTCAACATCCACAGCATAGAGCTTTTTCGCACCCAATAAGGCAGCACCAATCGAGAGAATCCCTGAACCGCAGCCAATATCAGCCACAATGGGATGTTCTTCCCCCATGCTGAACCGCATCTCCAGGGATTCGAGACAGAGTTGCGTGGTGGCGTGGGCACCGGTTCCGAAGGCGACACCGGGATCGAGTTTAAGGAGGATGCGATCGCTCCCCTGGGGGGGATCGAGCCAGGCCGGATAGACGATAAAGCGATCGCCAATATCCGTCGGTTGCCAATGTTCCTTCCAACTGCTGGACCAATCCTCCTCCTCAATCAAGTGCCAGTGGGTTCCTGGCGGCGGTAAATCGATGGCGATCGCATCCTGACGTAACCAGAGTGACAAGGCGGCCAAATCCAGCATTTGCACGCGATCCTGATGCAGATACCCCCGCATCAAACAGGAGTCGGCTTGAGTTTCACTCACGACACCCCGACAGCCGAACTTTTCCAAACGCCAGAAAATGCTCTCTTCCAACGCCGGATGTCCCAAAATTTGGATTTCCCACCAGCTACTGCTCATAACCCCTCTTATCCTAAATTCGGCGGCTTGAATCCCCTAGGGGGCGATCGCCCCCGCTCAACTGAGCCTGCCTACATTGTGACGGTATACGCGTCGCGAATCCCAGAAACCTTGAGAATTTCCTCTAAAATTCCTTCCGGCAGAGGATCATCCAAACTCAACACCATCACCGCATCACCCCGGACAATCTTACGTCCGACCTGCATACTGGCGATATTGACATTGAAACTCCCCAACAGGGAACCAATGCGACCAATAATCCCCGGCATATCCCGGTGACGAGTAAAGAGCATATGCTGAATTGGCGGCACATTAACCGGAAACTCATCCACGTTCGTAATCCGCAATTCACCATCCCCGAGCAAGGCCCCAGTGACAGTATGCTCACCCCGAGAGCCTTTGGCTTGCAGATGTAGAGAGTCCGTATAGTCACGAACCGAAGCATCGCGCATCTCAATAATACGGATGCCTCGTTCCTTGGCCTCAATGTTGGCATTGACATAATTCACCCGCTCTCGCAAGGCTGGCGTGAGCAGGCCCTTGAGAGCGGCAATGGTAATCGGTTTACTGTCTTGATTAGCCAAATCCCCTTGCAAACAGATCGTTAAGGATTCGACACGGCCGCCGGCCAGTTGTCCAACCATATTACCCAACGCCTCAGCCAGTTCCAGATAGGGACGCAGTTTGGCCAAGGCATCAGGGTACAAGCCGGGGATATTGACCGCCGAACGAGCGGGAAGTCCCAGTAGTACATCGCGAATCTGCTCGGCCACAT
>CAZXWM010000058.1:0-3884 GCA_964644215.1 uncultured Phormidium sp. | reverse complement strand
CATCCACGGCTACATTCACCTGGGCTTCAGCAGTCGAAGCCCCCAAGTGAGGGGTCAAAATCAGGTTTTTATCGCCCTCTCGCAGCGGTGAATCGGCTTCGAGGGGTTCATTGCCAAACACGTCTAGGGCCGCCCCGGCGATGCGTCCTTCCTTGAGGGCTTCAGCTAAGGCGGCTTCATCAATGAGTCCGCCACGGGCGCAGTTAATGATGCGGGCCGTGGGTTTCATTTTGGCCAGGACTTCTGCATTGATGAGGTTGGCGGTTTCCTCGGTGCGGGGGATATGCAGGGTAATATAGTCGGCTTCTTGAATCAGAACATCGAGTTCTACGAGACGACAGCCAATTTGTTCGGCTCGCTCATTGGAGATATAGGGATCATAGGCAATCAGTTTCATGCCCATGGCTTTGGCGACATTGGCGACATGGGAGCCGATTTTACCTAAACCAATCAATCCTAGGGTTTTTTTGTAGATTTCTGCCCCGATAAAGGCTTTACGATTCCATTCCCCGTTTTTGACGGAGTGGTTGGCATCGGGGACATAGCGAGAGAGGGACATCATCATCGCTAGAGCGTGTTCAGCCGCTGCGATGGTGTTGCCTTCGGGGGAGTTGACGACGACAATCCCCTGTCGGGTGGCCGCGGCCACATCGACGTTATCAACGCCAACACCGGCGCGACCAATTATTTTCAGTTGTGCGCCGGCTTCGATCACCTCTTTGGTGACTTGGGTTCCCGAACGAATCATGAGGGCATCGTATTCGGGGATAATGGAGATGAGTTCGGACAGAGGGAGTCCAGTTTTGACATCAACTTGCGCGACTTGAGAGAGAATTTCGATCCCTGCGCGATCGACGGAATCGGAAACAAGAACTTTTGGCATAATGTGCAGCTTGGTGTTCGCTTGTGGCAACCCCTCCCCATCGCTGGTGTGTTGGTTGGGGAGAAGAGGGCGCGATCGCTGGTGATTTGACGTTTGCAGCTTGAAAACACACTGCTCCACCGCCCGCCCGCAGATCGTCATTGTATCGGGAAAGTTGCACCGAGGGCGCTTTTTTTCTGGATCTGTTAGCTAATTGCCCCCCTAGATGCTACCAGAACGCCTCTGCGAAAGTGCTAGACCTGCCAATTTTACGACTGATTTTCCAGAAACTAATTTGGCCACCTGGCTGGTCGACTGCGCCGCTGTGATGTCTCAGGGGTATCTTCTGTCAAGCGAGGCTATGATCCAATATGAGCATATACTCTAATACCTGCTCAATATATCTTAAAATATCAGATAGAGAGACATCACTAGCATCGCTATTTTGGTGAATAATTTGATTTCGCTTTTTCACAATGCTATCTATTAGCTCTAACCGCTCTTGAGAAATCTCTAAATCAAAACCCAGCCTTTTGAGAAGTCGCAGCGTTTTATAGGGATTTCCGGATACATATGAATCTATATCTTGCCTCTTTATTCTGATTTTCATATTCTCAAAGCGCAACTCAGCATCTTTCAAATCTTTAGGAAACTGAATTGACCACTTGACTAAGTTATAGGGTATTTCTGACCTTGCCAAAATACCATTAATGCTATTTATTTTATGGCAAACAATATCTTTAATATACGATTCTAGGTAGATACAGATATTGATTAAAAATGCCTTGGTCATAAAGTTATAATTTTCAGAAAAAAATGAATCTGGGGCTGCATCAACTTGTGTAATCCTTTTCTCGGTTTCACGTACAATAGTTCTCAAGTCATCGTACAGCTCCAAATATTTTTTGTAAATGTCAGTCTGATCGTTTCTACTCATCAGAATATACTTCTTCTAACTTTTCTTCCCACATCTTCCTCCTTCGTAAAATAGAGTTTTTGTTTTGCGAACCACTATTGATCGAGCTACGAAACTCAGGCTCCTGACAAAGTTCTTGAAATTTAGATTGGATAACATTCTTCTTGGAGGTCAAACTCTTTTTAGAACGAGTTCGGAAACTGTGCATTAGCAGATCGTAGTAGATAATACTTTGACGAGTTCGTTTCTTAGTTGTGTTGACAAAAACTGTATCGCCAAACACTGCTACGCACTTGTCTAGTGTTTGATGAAATTCTTCTCGAAATTCATTGATTTCTTGCTCCGATATGTTTTGCTTTCTTTCCATGTACTCATCTAAGTACTTAGAAAGTCTGCCTTGGTAGACATCCAAACTATCTCGCAAAGCGAAGTAACGCAAGACTTGTTCTTCAGCTTCTAGGGAGTCTTTTTTGCTCTGACCTGATTTTCCTAGTTTAAAGTTTTTGATTTCGTCACGTTCTGCCAACTCAGTAAGCAGGTCATCAAAAGGACCTCCATAGAGCGCATGACGTATTTCCTGGCTTGACAGCTGGACAGCCCCTTGATTGAGGCGAGAAAAAATCTCTCTGACGAGATATTGAGGGTTGGTTTTTCTCAATATAATGCATCGAATTGTTGTGTTCTCAAGCTCTGACTGATAATCCCCAAGCTGAGAAAAGTATTTTCCTTCCAAATCTTTAAATGCGGTCAGCTCCTCCAAGGGAAATTCGTCGGCAAAAAAACGATTGACTGTTGTCAGCCTTTGGACACCATCAATAACAAAGTGATTCCCTTCCTGATCTTCGGCGAAATAACACGATGGTAAGGGGATTCGCATTAAACAGGATTCTATAAACCGTGAGGCTCTTTGCCAACCTTCTTTATCCCATTTGTATTTTCGTTGAAATTCTGGGTTAAGCCTTAATTTACCTTTTTTTATTCTGCCAATTAATGTTTCGAATGGGTAGTCTATTGGATATAAATCCAAGGATTTGTGGCTCACAACAGAGTTATTCATAGTCAAAACCTAGGTCTATAAGGTTTATTTTTATCGAATTTTCACAATTTCATTTCAATTAGCGTGTATGTTGACTTGTAGGGTAAGTCACAAAGGGAGCCGCTAGTTTTAATTTAATAATTCTTGATACTTAGGCTAAACCCTAAAAATCAATTTTGTCAAGTGAGTGACTCGTGTCATGGCTCCAGCGGCCCTCTCGTCTCATGGCTCCAGCCGTGATACGCTCTGGGGGAGGCTCTGCCTCCTGAATGGGTGTGACAGGGTTATACCCTGTCACGAGGAGAGAGGAGATGGGGGAAAGGTCTAAGTTTGGTGAGCGAGTCCGACAGCTTGGCTTAGGTGAGAGAGGCCCTGTTGCTCTAATTTGGCGACGAGTCCTGAGAGAATCTGTTTCGGCATTTCCGGGCCTTGGTAAATCCAGCCGGTGTAGACTTCGAGTAGGCTGGCGCCAGCGGTGATTTTGTCCCAGGCATCCTCGGCGCTGGCGACTCCTCCGGTGCCAATAATGGGCAGTTTGCCCTCGGTATAGTGCCAAATCTCGCGAATGACCTCGGTTGAGCGGGTTTTCAGGGGCGCGCCACTGATTCCTCCGGCTTCGTCCTGGACGGATTGGCCGGTTTTGGCCAACCGCTGGGTTTTTAAGCCCTCTCGCGAGATGGTGGTGTTGGTGGCAATCACTCCCCCCAAGCCTAAACCCATCACGAGATCGAGAATGGCCCGTATTTCCTCGGTTTCCAAATCGGGGGCAATTTTGACTAAAATAGGCTTAGCATCTGCATTCATGTCCATCAGGGTTTTCAAAATTTGCTCCAAACGTTCTGGAGCCTGGAGCGATCGCAGTCCTGGGGTATTGGGCGAAGACACGTTAACGACAAAATAGTCTCCCAACGCCTGTAACGCCCCAAAACTGTCGCGGTAGTCCCCCGTTGCATCATCGAGGGGGGTAGCCTTAGATTTGCCGAGATTTACCCCAATGGGGATTTTGGGAAGTTGCGGCGATCGCACCTGCGTTAAGTTCTGCGCCATCACTGTGGCCCCGCAATTGTTAA
>CAZXWM010000057.1:12947-14778 GCA_964644215.1 uncultured Phormidium sp. | reverse complement strand
GGGGTATGAATATAAAATACTTCGCTCTCTGGTACTTTCGTATGAATGGGAGTTCCACCGGAAAGACCATTGAGAAGAGGATCAACTGGGGGAAGAAAAATTCCCAGAGGTAGAATAGTCCGGTTATCGCAGAGGAACGCTCCGCCTGGCTGACATCCCCTCCGAAGAACTCGCCGATCCCTTTGAGGATCACGAAGACTAACTCAGCCGACGGCGGGCCAGGTGTCCCTGAACCCCCGTCACCTCTCGCTGGGGGGTTGGGTTGGGGTTTTGGGCTGGGTTTTATTCTCAGTTTTGTTAGACTATGAATAAATGTAAATAAAAATTGACAAAACTAACCCAAATATGAACGAAGTTGAAATTCGCGGTCATCTCCAGAGCGACGATCCCCAACGTCGGATGCGGGGCTTAACAGCGTTGCGAGACTATGAGCCAGAGGTGGCCGTTCCCTTACTGACGAACCTCGTCAGCGATCCTGAAGTCTTAGTGCGCTCCTTTGTGGCTATGGGATTGGGGCGTAAGCGCAGCCAAGCCGGGTTTGAAGCCTTAGTGGGGATGTTGGGGGATGGAGATGCCAATATCCGAGCCGAGGCGGCTAGTTCCCTAGCCCTCTACGGCGAGGCGTCAGTTCCCTATCTGCGTCGTCTCTTCCAAGAGGATAGCGGCTGGCTCTCGCGTCATGGCATTATTGCTTCGATGATGGAGATGTCTTGTCCCGACGTGCTATTAGAGTTGTGCCAACAGGGACTGAGCGATCGCAACCTTTTAGTCCGAGAAACCGCCCTCGATGGCTTAGGAAGCCTAGCCAAAACCCTGGAGGGCGATCGCGCCCTAGAGTTACTCCTGTGCCAAGTCGATAGCCCCCAATGGCAACTGCGGGCGCGGGTGGCTCACGCCTTGCGTCACTTCGGCGATGGACGAGCCGAAGCCGCGCTAGAGCAACTTCGCCACGATCGAGACCATCGCGTCGTTGCTACACTGTTAGATGCCGCTTTCTAAACGTCTTTTGTCGTTTTTCGCCAAACCGTGTTGGATTCATTTTCTCGCGCTGTCCTCGACGCTGAAGCCCAAACCACCTACGTCGAGGGCGATCGCCTGGCCCGTCTGCGTCAATTGGCCGCCAGTCACGCCCAACGGATTAGCGCCGTTGAGGTGATGCGCCAACAGGCCAACGACATTGTCGCCCAAGCCATCGCCGCCATGGTGGCCGAAAACCCAGAGTTAATTCAACGGGGAGGCAACTGCTACCCCAGCCGCCGCATGGCCACCTGTATTCGTGATGGTGAATTTATCCTGCGCTATGTCAGCTACGCGCTGCTGGCCGGCGACGCCGCCATCCTCCAAGACCGTTGCCTAGATGGGTTGAAGCAAACCTATCAAACCCTAGGCGTTCCCCTCTCGTCTGCCGTTCGTGCCATTGTGGAGATGAAAATAGCAACCCTGACTCAACTCGACCCCGTCCTTAGCGAGGTTGCTGTCGATGTCAAGCTGGCGTTCGTTCAAGAAATCTCCGACTATTTTGAGATTGCCATAACCGCCCTTCGTTAACGAGTGAACCTCAAAGCCAACACCCCATGAAATCTGCCCTAACGCCCATCCTGGCCATGGCCGAAGTGGCTGGACGCTTCCTTGATGATACCGATTTAGCCGCCGCTAAGATTCCCCTCGAACGAGCCGAGGCCCGTTTAGAAGCAGCCGAGAAATTGGCCATCTATCACGAGGATCTCGTCCGCGATGTCATTGAAACTCTACTCCCTCGTTCCGCCGCCGGAACCGCCGATATTGATCGGGCCATTGACCGGGATTTATGTTTGATTCAATATTGCTTAGT
>CAZXWM010000057.1:0-12937 GCA_964644215.1 uncultured Phormidium sp. | reverse complement strand
CCGCCGCTGTAGCTGGCGTCAAAGCCGATATCTTTAAATATATTCGCGATCGCGGCAGTGCTGGACTGAAACTCTCCCCCAGCGCCACCACCGAACTTAAGTTTTATCTCAACTATGCCATTAACGCGCTGAAGTGAAAAACCCGGCGCTCTATCATCTCAATGATAAGCGCCGAGTCCTTCACGGGAGAGTCATGGCTTGTTGAGCGTCGGCGAGGTGTTTGGCGAGGGTTTCTGGGGGTAATGGCCCGCGCAGATGGGACCAGGGAAGGACGCGATCGCCGTCGTAATCCTGATGCACATAGTCGTCTAGGGGAGGAAGTTGTCCTCGTAACTGCTTGAAAGCCCGCTTATAACTGCCGACGGTATCACCATAGTCTCGTACTAACTCTAACAAATGCGAGAGACGGCGATCGCCGCGAGCAATCAAGGCCTGAATCACTGACCAGTTATAACTTTCTGGGCGAAAATCCATCCCCTGCGATCGCAAGGCCTTCTCCAACACCTTCAGCCGTTTCTTGGCCCGAGGATTGACACCATAGCCCTGAAACGGAGTATGGGCCTTAGGGACAAAGGTACTACAACCAAGAGTTAACCGTAATCCCGGAACCTCCCGTTTCAACTGCGTCATCATCGCCACAGTCTCACTAACATCCTCATCCGTCTCACCGGGGATGCCCACCATGCCATAGAGTTTAACTCCTCTCAAGCCCCCGGCCTTGGCCTGTTGCGCCGCCTGCACAATCTCGTCATTCTGCAATTTCTTGTTAATCACCCGCCGTAACCGTTGTGATCCCGTTTCCACTGCAATGGTGATCGATTTGGTTCCTCGCTTGGTCAAAATCCCAGCTAATTTGGGAGTCACCGTATTGGTTCGTACCGAGGCGATACTCAACCGTAAATCATCGTAGCGGTCTTGATCGAGATAGTCCAACACCGCCTCAAACTCAGGATGTTGGGTAATCGAGGCCCCCAACAACCCCAAACGATGACTCACCCCCAACCCCCGTTCAATGGCCGGAATCAGCGAGGCCTCTAAACTCGCCGTACGGAAAGGAAGCGTCAGATAACTGGCTAAACAAAAGCGGCACATTTCCGGACAACTGCGAACCACCTCCACCATATAGATATTCTCCCAAGCGGCCTGTTGCGTCACCACCGAAGAGGCCGAAAGCGTATTCCCCCGATAGGTTTGTTTCTCGACTTGGGGGGGGATTTGAGCGTCGCTAGGGGTAATCGAGGCGATCGCCCCCTCGGCACTGTGATAACGCACCTCATATAAACTGGGAACATACAATCCCGGAACCTGGGCCAAACGTCGCAACTGTTCTCCTCGCGAGGCCCCCCGCACCTCCTGACAAGCATCGAGGAAGTTAGGAATCAAATCCTCTCCATCCCCAAGAAGAATCACATCAAAGAAATCCGCAAAGGGTTCAGGATTAGCCGTCAACACCGGGCCACCGCCAAACACCAGCGGCTGGCCCTCCTGGCGAAACTCAGATCGTCGGGGAATCTGCAACGACTCCAGCAAACTGAGGATATTGACATAATCGAGTTCCCAAGACAGGGAGAATCCCAACAAATCGGCCCCATCGGGGAGGGGTTCGCTGACATCCATAAAGAGGCGACTGACAGAGACATCTTCCCGCATGGCCAACGTCGCCCAAATCACCTGATAGCCGAGGCTGGTAATGCCGACGCTGTAGGTATTGGGAAAGGCAAAAATCACCTCCAGGGCGTTCGCCTCTGGGGAGACTGGCTCAAACAACAGGCGTTCATCGGCAAAAACGGAAGCATTCACAGGGTTGGCACTCATTGGGTAATGGCTAATGAACGGGAATAACAGACAATTGAAGTAGGACAATCAAGAGAGCTGAAAGTGGATACCACTAGACGCGGCGTTTTGGGCGATCGCACCGTCCTATTTAGTCTGTCTTAATATAGAGAGACAAAACGGGTATCCTTTCATCTTAACGAGGATTGGTGCGGCTACAGAGGGGAAAGGGGCGATCGCCGCCAACAGACTCGGTAATTTCATCGAGGTGGGTCATCGACGTGGGGGGTGCGATCGCGTTAGAATGGCATAGAAGCATACGTCTTTCCCAAACTTTGAATGCTACATCGCAAGCTCTATCAATTCTGCTGTGAAGGTCGTGAAGTCTGTGTCTTTCTACGAGATCAACAACGCTGGATTGATCGCGCCCAAATTATCGACCTCGAAGGAGATCTCGTAACCATCCGCTACGAATCCGACGAAGACGAGGAAATCTGTGCTTGGGAAGAACTTGTGCGTCTCGACAGCATCGGTTCTGTCAGCCAAAAACTGGCCAGCGTCCCCAAGTCTGGATTTGAACCGCTCATCGCCGATGACTGTCCCGACTCCGAGAAGATTCGCAAGAGTCATCCTGAGTCTAACCCAGACTAGCCCCTGGGGGGAAACTCGTCCTTAAGACACCGGGTGGCCGAGTGGCCGCCCGGTGGTCGATTTTCCCGAAACGCTCCCCTTCGCTTGCGGGTGTGGTAAGCTGAAACTCAATGTCGTGCTTCTGTTGTTTCTTATGGCTCGCTACACTGCTATTTTCGTTGTAGCAGCTCCAGGCGAGCACGTCAGGTAGAATCTGCCTGAACTCCTCCAAGCGTGCGACTTCGAGCCAATCTATCAGACCGAAGATTATTTTATGGCTCGGGAGACACCGGGACGGGTTTCGTTTTCTAAACTGGTTACGGTTGATGTTCTGATCGATGTTCCCATTGACGATCAACCGGAAGTACGGCTGAATTTCGTGGTAAAAAACGAAGAACTCCCGCTGCAAGTGAATAACCACTGTCAGATGATGTTCGAGTCCGTGAAAGCAGCCGTCGTAGACAGTGAACAGTGGCAACTCCTAGAAACCGTGTCCGGGTGAATCTCTGCCGAGATGACCCAAACCCAGATGACCAAACCCCCCAACGTCCTAGAGAGGTTGGGGGGTTTTTGGCTTAATCGCGAATCTGAACCGGCATCACGAGGTGGATCATCTTCGTGCCGCCGAGGGGGGTGAGAATCACCGGAGAGGTGGCGCTATTTAACTGAAGTTGAATCTCTGTCGATTGTAGATTTCGCAGCGATTCCATCACATACTTGACGTTGAAGGCAATTTCGAGGCTATCCCCGGAAATTTGGGCCGCTAAGCACTCACTGCCACTGCCGACATCTGCCGCATCGACCCCCAAAGTCACCTGACCGGCGGCACTATCAAAGCTAAACTTGACAATGTTATTCTTGCGATCGGCAATGACAGCAATGCGCTCTAGGGCGCTTAAGAGGGCGCGGCGATCGAGATTGGCTTGATTGTCAAATTCGCGGGGAATCAGTTGACGATAGGCGGGATAAGCCCCGTCTAGGGTACGACTGGTGAGCCGACGGTCTTCGACTTCAAACACCGCTTGTCCCTCGTCAATGGAGAGGGTTAAGGGAGTGGCGGCGGCCCGTTTGCCAATGGTGCGTTCGAGTTCCCGCAGGGCCTGGGCCGGAACGGTGACTTCAAAGACTTCGCCGTCTTCGAGATTCATGGCCGGGGCCTCGGCATCGTTGAGGGCCTCGACGACGGCTAGACGATGGCCGTCGGTGGCGGCAAATTCAATGCCATCGGCCCGAACCGCTAGGTGAACCCCTGTTAGGACTTGTTTGGTTTCATCGGAACTGGTGGCGAAAAGGGTTCCCCGTAAGCCTTCGAGGAGGGATTCGCTGTCGAGTTGGATCACTTTGCCATCTTCGATGGCGGGAAGTTCGGGAAATTCCTCGACGCTCATTCCTTGAACTTTATAGGTTCCTGAGAGGGAGGTGAGGGTGGTTTGATAATTTTCGTCGTCTTGTGTGAGGGTGAGTTCGCCGTCGGGAAGCCGCGAGACAATATCATTGAGCAGTTTTGCGGGGAGGGCCACGTCACCACTTGATTCAACTTGGGCCGAGAAGCTGGTGCGAATCCCGAGGCTGAGGTCGAAGGCGGTCAGGCGGATTTGTTGCTGTTCAGCATCGGCGGTGAGTCGGACGTTGGCTAAAACCGGATGCGTGGGACGAGAGGGGACGGCATGAATGGTCAGGGAGAGATGGGTGTTGAGTTCCCCTTGGGTGCAAACCAGTTTCATAGTTCAGTCAGTTACAGGAGATGGTTGGAGCAAAAATCAGGGGCTGTTGGGCAAACAAACAGCTTTAAGAGAGTACCATAGGCCTCGACGGCGCAGCTTGGGGAGGCTTGTTGACCTTGATGGTGTTACCGCTGAGGGCGATCGCCTCTCAGATTTTACTACTACTGGTGTCGGTGGCGATCGAGTCGACGGTGTTTCAGCACCGCTTGGCCATTAGTCGCCGCACGAGTGTCCAATATGCCCTGGTGATTGACCTTCTGTGCATTGTCTTGGGCTGGATTGGCTTTTTTATTCTGGTGGATACCTTTGAGACTCATCCCTGGGTGATTCAGGTGATGGGCTATCTGTTTACGGGGCGGTTTGTGGACCGTCCCGGCTATGAGGGGATTGAGGCGGTGCTGGCGATCGCCACGATCATCCTCTTTTTTGCCAGCTTCTTTATCAAAAGTCAAGCTCTCTACCTGTTGCAGCGGTTGCAGATTATCCCGTTGGAGAGTCAAGTGTTTTATGAGCAGTTTCAGTCATCTAAAACTGAACGACTGATTCGCGATGAGATCCGAGTTGACCAAGATCGGACGATTTTACTGGCTCATGGCTTGAGTCACGGGGTCATCTTTGTGCTGCTGGTGCTGATGATTCTCGGGCTTGCAGTCGGTGTTGAATGAGGACTCGGATCGAGAAAGCCGCCTCAACTGGGGCGGCTTCTGACGATGGAGTATTGCATTTTTTAGGTGCTAAAACGGTTTTTAAATCGAACGGGTAACGGATTCAGTGAGCTAGACCAAGATGTTGACCGTTAAACGCAGCGATTGAGGGACTTTTGGTGTCTCTCAGGCGGTTTCGAGCCAGTCAAAAATGCGATCGAGTTGTTCGAGGCTGATGAGTCCATATTGCCATAAGACCATCGGAAAGGCGTTGGGGGCGTTTTCACCCTGGCGCAAGGCTAAGTCGATGGAGTTCGAGGGAACGGATAAATCGTCTTGTAAAAAGCGAATGAGTTTTGCGAGTTTGTTAAATTTCATGATTCTAAATTGAGTCCGTCTTCGGGACATTCTTACTATGCACTATATTTGAGGGACACTCTGCGATCGATATAACCCTTTCGTTGTGATCTTGATCGCTCTGGGTGGCGATCGCCTGTTCCCCTAGTTATCCGGCAAAGTTCCCTTGATTCGGGCGATCCCCACTAAGCATAAGTCCGTGTTATCCCTGAGGTGCGATCGCCCTTAACCGTGCTCCCCAACCGACCTTTTACCAGATTAGGAATCGTTACATCCTCTCAGATATCTGGAAAAAACGTCAGTTCTTCCGATAATCTTTAGATTATTTCCTAACATCAGTAGTCCCACCTAGGTCTAGGGTGATGACTCCCGTGATTACGTTTATTTCCTAAGCAACTTTGCGGAGTCACGGCTTGGAGAATGAGCCAACGTCCAAGGGATGATCACCTCGGGGAAGAGTGACGTAAGCCCTAGCGATCGCCTCGATATGCCATCGAAGATAGCCAATCCGACGAGTCACTAAAGCTAGGGTTCCCAAACTTGGGAAGAATCCACCTAGCTGACGAAGATTATGACTGAATGTGTCTAAATGGGTGAGAAAAAGCCGTACTAAGACGACTTTTTCTCAACAATCGGGATGACTGGATTCGAACCAGCGGCCCCTTCGTCCCGAACGAAGTGCGCTACCAAGCTGCGCTACATCCCGGTGTTAACGGTTAGACGGGTTAACCATGCTAACACAGGACAGTGTAGCACAGACTAAAACACTTGGCTATCAATT
The DNA here is from genome assembly GCA_964644215.1 of uncultured Phormidium sp. Taxonomy (GTDB): domain Bacteria; phylum Cyanobacteriota; class Cyanobacteriia; order Cyanobacteriales; family Geitlerinemataceae; genus Sodalinema. Next base: position 7,028 of record CAZXWM010000057.1, on the reverse strand, counting down.
TTTGTTAATTCAGGTGTAAATTCAGTCGTCAATCCAGTCCAAGACCGACATGGCGGAGTCGGCCGTCAATCTGGGGCAACCCTGCTGAGAATCGATCGCCCCCAACGGGCCGTCAAACCGAGACTATTTCAACTTCTGCTTGATAAACGCGAGAATCTGCGAGACTTGTTTTTTCAAGCCGGCCACTTCCTTCTCTAAACTAGCCACCTTAGCCCGCAGAGCCGCCACATCCTCGCCGCCACCACCAGAAGCCGCTGCTGCGGGAGCCGCCGCTGCTGCTGCGGGAGCCGCCGCTGCACCGCGAGATTTCTTAGACTTGGCCATGGCCGACTTAATGGCCCCGAGAAGCTGTTTCTTCTCAAACGGCTTCTCGATAAACTCAAAGAACTCAAACGGCTCAGAAATCTTCTCGGTGACCTCTTCCTTGCGTCCCGACATCACCAACAGGGGGATTTTGCGTAGATTGGCATCGGCCTGAATTTCCTGAAACACCTCCCAGCCGCTTCGTTTGGGAAGCAGAAAATCCAACATAATCAGACTAGGCTTATCGGAGTGAATCTTATTCAAACCTTCTTCGCCATCCTTGGCTTCGACCACATCGAAGTTTCCCGGAGGCAACATACTTTTAACAGTTTTCTGGATGACACGACTGTCATCAATGACCAAAATTTTGTGACTTGCCACGACTGACTCCTTGAGCGGTGCGCGAAGGGATAGGCTGAGGGATAGATGCTATCTAGTTTACCCTACCGGATATAGTCTATCAGGTGGGACAAACCTATAGTCGATGTAACATTGTCGAAACAGGACAGAACTGCGATTGGGTCATCCTGAACCTATCCTGCGAGTATTATCCTTATTCATCATGAGCGATCGAGACCGCCGGGCGCAACTGCGCGCTGAACTGGCCACCCTTCCCCCCTGGCTACGTCGTCCCCTCGGCCCTGCTAGTGAGATTTCCAGGGTGCAGCGAATCATTAAACAGCGACAGATTCACACCATCTGCGAAGAGGGCCGCTGTCCCAATCGGGGCGAATGTTACGCCCAAGGAACGGCCACCTTTCTGCTGATGGGGCCGACCTGTACCCGCTCCTGTGGTTTTTGTCAAGTCGATAGCGGTCATGCGCCGATGCCCCTCGACCCCGATGAACCGCAACAGGTGGCTGAAGCCGTTGAGCAATTGCAATTACGCTATGTGGTCTTAACGGCCGTGGCCCGAGATGACTTAGCCGATGGGGGTGCGGCTGGATTTGTCAAGACCATGCAGGCGATTCGCGATCGCTCCCCCGAGACTCAAATCGAGGTCCTCACCTCAGACTTTTGGGGCGGCCGCGAGGCCCGAACCTCCCCAGAACAGCTACAACAGCAACGCATTGCACAAGTTGTTGCGGCGCAACCGGCCTGTTTCAACCATAACCTCGAAACCGTGCGGCGGCTTCAGGGGCCAGTACGTCGGGGGGCGAAATACGATCGCTCCCTCAATGTCTTGCGTCATGTCAACGGCCTCAATCCCAATCTGCCCACCAAATCGGGTTTGATGTTAGGCCATGGCGAAACGGAGGCGGAAATTATCGAGGCGATGACGGACTTGCGGGCCGTGGGCTGCGATCGCCTGACCCTAGGCCAGTATATGCGTCCATCCCTGGAGCATCTCCCCGTCCGCCATTACTGGCATCCCGACGACTTCGATCGCCTCGGCGAGATGGCCCGAGAACTAGGGTTTTCCCAAGTGCGATCGGGTCCTTTGGTGCGCAGTTCCTATCATGCCGGAGAGTCCGACTCCTAACCCCAGGCAAATTCACAGGTGGGCGATCGCGTCAAGCGGATTTGGGCCAGTGCAAACACCGTGGGAATAATGCGGGCATAATTCGTCGCCACCGCTCGCCAACAGATATCGGCAAAAAACCAAGCCCATAACGCCGGCCCCACAAAGGCAAAAACAGAACGGGTGGCCGTATAACGAGCCGTGGCCGTCGCCATACCCCGACGAGCCATCTGAACCCCTACATAACCCTTCAAGCGGGCCGCAGCGGCAGCCCCTCCCTTGAGGGTTTCTTTCGCCAACTGATGGCGGGCAAACTCAATCGCGAACTGTCGCGCCAGTTGATTGAGTAACAGGGGACGTAAGACCGAATTGACGGCGATCGCACTCCCTCCCTTCACCAGCCAGCCAATGGGATCTCGTTGCACATGGAGGGGTAACGGTTGCGCGAAGTCAGTTTTCGCCAATGACTTCTGAACCCGAACCATCAAGGCCGCTTGCTCAGCTTCGGGGAGTTTATCCCAAGCGCGTCCCATCAAATGTAAAAAAATCTCCGCTTCCAAATCCGTTGTCGAGAGAGATTTAGAATAGGGAATCCGTAGATAATGGCAGACCTGAATCAACACCGTGCGGTAGGAGATTTCATGACTTTGCCCCCGTAACACCGTGATGCCATCAGCGGCTAGGAAACGAAATCGCTCTTCGATCGCATCAATCCAGCCTTGGCGATCGCGACTTCGCAATTCCAAGGGATCGACCGGCTTCATATAATCCAGGGGATTAAAGCGAGGGCGAAACAACAACTGGGTTAACCCATGCAGTTCTGCCTCACTTGCCAGTTCTAAGGCTGTTCTTAACTCATCCAAAATTCTGTCCCTCCCTCACCTATCCCCCAGGTCTCCTGAGGGGAGGTCTCGATATGTACCGTCGTGCAACTTGACAAAAACTACCTCCCGATTGTACAGCCGATTGTAGCGCCCATTGTCTGTCTAGCTCAATGGGGCGACCTCTCACTTAGCCCAGGGCCGTCGGTTTAGCCAAAAGTAACACCCACAACCCCGCCAGGGCCAGGGCAATCAAAATTGAAACCGCATTGAGATGAATCTGCATCGGGCAACCGGGGAGTAACAACGGAGTCGCTCTCGACTCCTCCCCATTCTAGCGCTCCTGTTCGCCGGGCAAAGAGTGGTCAACTCGGGTCAATCAGCCAGAACCAAAGGAATCTGGATATCGAGAGCCGAGACGCCATCGTCACTCGCAGAGGCCGCCATCCCCACCCCGAGTATGGTTTCCAAGAGAATTACCGCCTCGGGGGTGAGGATTTCCTGGGTTTGCAAGGTGACCAAATCCAGGGAATTACGGATGGCTTCGACATTAGCAAACACGAGGCCACCATAGGAGGGTGGGAAGCGTTGCTCGATTTGAGTAAAGGTGGAATTTTGAGCCAGGTTGCTCGTTGGCGGTGTGAGGGCCTGCTCCACCATGGGCCGCGTTACCCCCAAGGCTAAGAGATTGGCTTCGGGCCAACCATAGCCGAGGAGTGTTTCCCCTTCTACTCCAAACACAGACAGAGTCCATTGGGTAATTGATACGTTCTCTAGGGTGGTTGACTCAATACCGATGGGCAGGTCAAACCCTTGTTGGGCAATGGTTCCGAGCTTGTCTAAGCTGGTATCAAGGGTGGCGCGATCGCTGCTCTCAATAAAGGCCATAGCCCCCACTCCTAGGGTAGAGGAGAGTCCGGGACGACCTGCTGCGACGGGAACCACCCCCAGGCTAAAAGTCCCATCGAGGGGAGCAAAAATCTCGCGCTCAATGTCAATGCCAAATTGACCCGCCGCCGCCCGTAATTGAGCCAAGAGTGTGTTTCCCTCTGGGGTTTGTTCAACCCATTGCGTCCATTGGTTCCAGGTCTGATCGAGGTGACTCCCTTCAATCAGGGCCAGGGTATTATCGGGGAAGCGATCGGCCCGAGAGTTGGAAAGGGGTTGAATGGGGATGTTTAGGGATGAGTCCTCGGGAATACTCAGCAGCGTTCGCACATGGAGTCCGATATCGGTGATGCCGATTCCAGCGACGATCGCCCCTGGGGTGGTTTCAGCCAAATCGGCGGGGGGGGATTGATCAGACGCATCGAGTTCTTGTAAGTCAGCGACATCGGGAATATAGGCTTGTAGTAGCGGGGTTTCAACGGGCTGCGATCGCAACAGGTCGAGCATTTGACCTTCACGGGCCAAGGAGGTGTTATCTTTAGCCGTATCAATGGCCGCCTTGACCATCTCGGGTTGGTCAGATACAGCTAAATAATCCCCCAACAGCGCCACACTATAGGACTCGGGTTCTGTCGACGGGTCCCCCGACTCGGGGGTTCTTGTCAGCGTCGAGATGGTGGTATTGCGATAGGTTTCTTCCTGTAATTCCTGGTCCTGAGACCCCTTGACGCGGTTGGCGAAGGCCAGGGCCTGGATTTTATCGCGAATCCCGACAATGGCCAGTAGCTGTTCATCATCCCCCGCTGGGTTGGGAACTAGGGCTAACATGACATTGCCAATCCAAGGTTTGAGATCACGATTAAAGTCGAGTTGGGTATCTTGGGCGAGATCTTGCTGAAACTCAGCCAGTAACGTTTCTACAGAGGCTTGGGCTTCGGGAGTCCCAAAGCGTTGTAATTGTCCCCAGACCGACGCATCCATCTCAATGTACAGGGCCATGATCGCCTCGGCTGGAATCGCCTCAGCGCCTTCCTGGGGGGAGCTTAAGGGACTCGGACGCAGCCGTAACCAACCCATAGCGATCGCGCCAGTTCCCAAGACTACGGCGGCGGCGATGGCCATGGGAGTTCGCCAACCCTTCGACGCTTTCGACTCTTGCGTATTCTTCATGGAAAACCTCTTTCTCTAGTGACTTGGCTAACCGGATCAGCCCACTGTCGCGCCAAACGCTGACTCCTGAGATGGCCCAGTGGACTCAGCAGTCAGTAAACTGGGGATAGGGGGCGATCGCCACCCCACATGAGACCCGTCACACCGCTGAGGCGATCGTGCATCCCTACCATAACCTGTTCACGTTCTGCGCCTGATTTTGCCCTTAATCTGCATTATGTCCAACTTCTACTTTGACGCCAACACCAACGCCTTTGAACTCCCCGGCGCACGTCCTCATTACACCCCAGACCGTCCCGGACAAGTCGAACATATTTTCCTAGACTTGGTGTTAAACATTCCCAAACAGCGATTTTCGGGAACCTGTCAGATCCATCTGACGCCAATTCGTCCGGGAATTACTCAACTGCAACTTGATGCGATGCAACTCGAGATCCAGGCGGTTCACATCAATGATAGCTTGCAGTCATTTTCCGCCGACGGCGAGACCCTGACCATTGATTTGGCTGACCCCACCAACCCCGATCAGCCCCTGGACATCAAAATCGACTACAGCGTCAAACAACCCCGACGGGGCTTATATTTCGTGGGGCCAACGGAGACGGAACCCCACAAACCGACCCAAGTTTGGACCCAAGGGGAAGATGAGGACTCTCGCTTCTGGTTTCCCTGTTTCGACTATCCTGGACAACTAGCCACCTCGGAAATTCGTGTCCGGGTTCCTCAAGATTTCCTGGCAATTTCTAACGGCGTTCTCCTCAGTACTGAAGATGATGGCCAGGAGAAGATTTATCATTGGCAACAAACTCAAGTCCATCCGACGTATTTGATGACTTTGGCGGTGGGACGTTTTGCTGAGATTCGCGAAGAATGGAACGGTAAACCGATTACTTATTATGTGGAACGCGATCGCCTCGAAGATGGCAAACGAACCATGGGTAAAACGCCCCGCATGGTCGAGTTTTTCAGTAATGCCTTTGCTTACGAGTATCCCTATCCTAAATATGCTCAAGTCTGTGTCGCTGACTTCATTTTTGGCGGCATGGAAAACACCTCAACTACCCTTTTAACCGATCGCTGTCTCCTCGATGAACGGGCGGCGATCGACAATGAACGCAGTGAAAGCCTAGTGGCCCACGAATTAGCCCACCAATGGTTTGGCGATTTGTTGGTGATTGAACATTGGTCTCAGGCTTGGATTAAAGAGGGGATGGCCTCCTATGCTGAAGTCTTGTGGACGGAGTATGAATACAGTCATGATGATGGGGCCTATTATCTCTTACAAGAAGCCCGCAGCTATCTCGATGAAGATAAACGCCGCTATCGTCGCCCGATTGTCACCAATATCTATCGCGAACCCATTGAGTTGTATGATAGCCACATCTATGAGAAAGGGGCTTGTGTCTATCATATGCTGCGGTGTGAGTTGGGTGAGGAGTTGTTCTTTAAGGCGATCGCCCATTTTGTCAATCAAAACGCTCATTCCACCGTGGGAACAGTAGATTTGTTGCGGGCAATTTCTGAAGCCACAGGGCGCAATTTACAAGGGTTGTTTGACCAATATGTGTTCCGGGGCGGCCATCCTGATTTTGAAGTGAGTTACAGTTGGGATAAAGAGGGAAACCTTGCCAAAGTCACCGTCAAACAAACGCAAGCTAAAGATGGGAATACTCTCTACGATCGCAATTTATTTGACCTCCATGTTCCCATCGCCTTTGGTTACGAAGACGACACCGCCCAACGAGTGACCGTCCATCTCTGTGACGCGGAACAGACCTTTTATTTCGCCCTGCCCCGCAAGCCTCATTACGTCACCTTTGATGTGGGGAATACGGTTCTCAAAACCCTAAAACTGAAGTATCCTCTGCCCAATCTCATCGCCGAGTTAACCGAAGATGATGACCCCATTTCCCGGATTTATGCCGCTGAAGCCCTGGCTAAAGAGGGCAGTTTAACGGCAGTGGAAGCCTTAGCAAAAGCCCTCAAATCCGAGCCATTTTGGGGGGTACGAGTGGAGATAGCGGGTCAGTTGGCTAAAATTAACCTTGACCAAGCTTTTGAGGGCTTGTTGGCAGGGTTACAAGATGAGGATTCTCGCGTCCGTCGGGCGGTGGTGAACGGCTTGGCGAAGCTGAAAACCCGGGCCAGTTATAAGGCGGTGAAGGCAATTGTTAAGCAAGGCGACGCTAGTTATCGAGTCGAAGCGGCGGCGGCGAAAGCCTTGGGGATGATTGCGGCGAAACTTCCTGATGAGAAACCGAAGCCGGAAAAAGCGATCGCCCATCTGCGATCGGTTTTAGAGACAAAAGCCGGTTGGAATGAGGTGGTTCGTTTAGGGGCGATCGCCGGGTTGAGTCAGTTCAAAACTCGCCAAGATGCCCTGG